>CANCGR010000289.1 GCA_947377625.1 Gammaproteobacteria bacterium
TGCGGCTTCACGCCGGTTTGCAGCACCAGTTCCTGGCCGTTGGGCAGCAGCGCATTGGTGGCGAAGGCTTCCTTGAGCGCAGTGGTGGGCGGATAAGCCGACACCTTGATATGGTCACCGACCTTGATGGCATCAGCCGGCACACCAGCGCGCGTCATCAAAGTAGGTGAGCCGCTTTCCAGATCCCATTCAGTCACGCTGCCATCAGCGCCTTTCACTTTCAAAAAGATATGGGCATGCGGATTACGCCACGAAATTTTGGTGACTTCGCCTTCGAGCTCAAGGTTGCCGGTGGTATTGAAGCGGCCGAAAAAACTGTGATGCGCCAGTACTGGCAGTGATGTCAGCAAAAGCAGAATTGAGATGTAGCGGAGCGGGTTCTTCATTTGTTGTTATCCCCGGGAGCAGGTGCCAAAACTTACTGCATTCGCTGCAGTAGCGCCACTGTGTCTTTCCAGTAAACACCATCGTCGCCGACAAAGCCGAAGCCGCCGGCTTTGCCCATCGCGGCATCCAATGGGCTCAGTCCTTTGCTGTCCTTGTAATTGGCAACGGCGCCTTGGTCATGCAAGTACTGCACGACTTTTTCGAAGCCGAAGGTGGCCGCGCCGAAGATGGCAGTGCGGCCCGCTTTTGACTTGGCATTGACGTCGAGGCCCTGCTGCAGACAGATATCAATCGCTTCGATGATCTGCTGCTGGGTTTTGTAACGACCGGTGGTATCGGATTCCTTGGCTTCCACATTGGCGGCGGTCATCAGAGGATTGACATCATTTTTGGTGCTGAGCCTGGCATCAGCGCCATGCTGCAGTAGCAGTTTCATCGCTGCGATGTCAGCACTTTTGGCGGCGCGCAGGAACGGCGTAGTGCCGGCGATCAGCATGGTGTCGGTGCCGCGATCCAGCTTGAGACGATAAGGCGCCTGCTGATTGAGCTGCACATTGACGTTGGCGCCTTTGGCGATCAGCAATTCCATCAACTCGAACGCCGTGTGGTGGTCATCCATCACATCCGGTGCTGGACGGTTGGATTCCGGCATGATGTTGAAATCAACAGCTGCATACAGTGGTGAGCGATTGGTGTCGTCGTTGAGATTTACATTGGCACCGGCTTCGATCAGCCGGTAAGCCACATCGTAATGACCGTTGATGATGGCGATCAGCAGCGAAGAAATGCCTTTGGGAGTGGCGGCATCAATTTGCGCACCGGCTTTCAGCAAAGCATCAATACAAGCAAGACAGCCTTCACGCGCCGCAAACAACAGCGGGGACATGCCACCAGGTGGAAGCCATTTGTCGCGTGGTTCCGAAGTTATCTGGCGTTCCCACACTTCCACATTGGAAAGGGCATTGATATTGGCGCCGTGTTTTACCAGCAGCGGAATCAGATTGGCATGTTGTTGCGCCACGGCCCACATCAACGCAGTCTGCCCATGCCAGGTTTCCCGGGCATCTGCAATTGCGCCGGCTTTCAGCAGTGCTTTCACGCTGTCGCTGTCACCGGTGCGGGCCGCTGTCATCAACACAGTCTCGCCTTCGCGGTAGAGCTCGTTGGGGTTGGCGCCTGCTTTCAGCAAAAGCTCCACCATCTTTGCTTTGCCATTCTGCGCTGCCAGATAAATGGCAGTGATGCCGTAGCGGTTGCGGGCATTGAGGTTGGCTCCCTTCTTCAGCAGAGCAGTGACCAGTTCTGCATCGTTGTTTTGCACGGCATAGTGCAGTGCGGTGGTGCCATCGGCTTCGCTGGAATTGCTGTTGTTCTTGCCATCCAGCAAACGCTTGGCAGTGGCGTGATCGCCCGCCTTGAGCGCAGTGACGAGCGCCAGATCATTATTGCCGTCAGCTTGCAGTGGTTGCGCCAGCAGTTGTGGTGCAAGCAATAACGCAGAAACCAGCAGCGATGTTTGCATCGCGGTGGCAACCACAAGTTTGTTGAATGATGCAAAGGCCTTCATGTTTCCACCTAAATTCCGGCAACGAGGCCGGTGCTGTCACCCAGCGTTTTGCGTTCAACACCGGCCTTGTTCAACATCGTGAGCAACAGGTTGGTCATCGGCGTGCGCTGCGCATAACGGATGTGCTGGCCACCTTTGACACGACCCGCGCCGCCACCCACCAGTACTGCCGGCAGCGGGTAGTGATCATGCAGGTTGCTGTTACTCATGTTGCTGCCGAACAAGAGCATTGAGTTGTCGAGCAGCGTGCCATCGCCTTCGCGTATCGAAGCCAGCCGGTCAACAAACTTTTTGAACTGGGTGACATGGAAAGTCTGGATACGCGTGTTCTTCGCCATTTTTTCCGGATTGTTGGCGTGGTGCGAAGTGGCGTGATGACCTTCAAACACCTGTACTTGCGGATAAGTGCGGTTGCTGACTTCGCGCGCCATCATGAAGGTAGACACTCGGGTGATTTCGCTCTGGAACGCCAGCGTCATCAGATCAAACATCAGTTGCAGATGTTCTTCATAGGCGAACGGAATACCGGCCGGCGCTTCTGGAATCACCAGATCGGCATTGCGGGCCAGCTGGCCCTCGGCCTGTTGCAGTCGGCGCTCGATTTCACGAATACTTTCCAGATAGTCGCTGATTTTGTGTTGATCGGCAGCGCCCAGGTTGAGGCCCATGTAGCGGGTTTGCTGCGAGAGTGCGTCGAGAATGCTGCGGTCTTCCTGCAGGCGTGTAGTGCGTTGCGCGAGCGTGCCGCCCTGGCCGAACAAGCGCTCGAACACCTTGCGCGGATTGATCTCCATCGGATTAGGTGTGGTGGGTGTGCGCCATGACAGCGTGTTCATGTAGATGCAGCCGTAGTCACGGTCGCAGGCGCCGATCAGGCCGCTGTGATCTTCAGTGGCAAGTTCCAACGAGGGCAGGGGAGTATCCTGGCCAATGACCTGCGCAGCGAACTGGTCGACAGTGACGCCGGCAAAGGCATCCGAACCCAAGGTTGCTTTCGGGCGGACTCCACTCAACCAGGTGCAGGGACTCAGCGAATGCACAGCAGTGGTGTCAGCCGCCTGATGACCGAGACCACTGATGATGTTGAGCCGGTCGCGATAGCCTTCCAACGGTTTGAGGATGGGCTTGAATTCAAAATCGCTGCCGGTGGTATCCGGTGTGTAGTCTTTCATGATGGCGCCATGCGGCACGTACACGAATGCCAGACGCGGTGTGACATTGGCTGCAGTCCTGGCCTGCGCAGTCAGCGCCGGCAGCATGGCATCGAGCAGCGGCAGCGCCAGTGCTACCCCGGTGCCGCGCAGTAATTGGCGTCGGCTCAAATGTTTTTTGCTGATGAACATGGCGTACCTCCCCTTGCAGGTTTTGCTCGTTATTGCGTAGTCGCCAACGCAGCTTGTTCTGCTTCGGCTGTCTTCATGCGGAACGGTGTGCTGCTGACTATGCCTTTGATAATTGCAGAAAGCTTGTAGTGATCTTTGGCTGCCTGACGGGTGATGTCGCGTACCACCGGCATGTCGTAATACTCGAGGCCACGGCCGAGCGCGTAAGTCAGCAGCTTTTCAGTAAAGGTGTCGGCGAAATATTCAGGATGCTGCATCAGCGTCTGTTCGAGACTGACGACATTGCTTACTGGCGTGCCGTCAGCCAGTTCACCACTGCTGTCGATGGCGCCGCTGCTGTCCTTGGCGCGGAAGTGTCCGATGGCATCAAAGTTTTCCAGTGAGAACCCGAGCGGATCCATCACCGCATGACAACTGCTGCATACCGGATCAGCGCGATGTTTGACCATGCGTTCCCGCACCGACATTTGCGCCAGTCCCGGTGTGTTTTCAGTCAGCGTTGGTACATTCGGTGGCGGCGAGGGCGGTGGTGAACCAATCAGGTTTTCCAGCACCCACTTGCCACGCAGCACGGGTGAGGTGCGGTTCGGGTAGGAAGTCACCGTCAGGATCGAACCTTGCCCCAGCAAGCCGCGCCGGTTCGGATCAGTTTGCTGCACGCGACGGAAATGGCTGCCGTAGATGTTGGGAATGCCATAGTGCTGCGCCAGCCGGTCATTCACATAGGTGTAGTCGGCGTTGATCATGTCGAGAATGCTGCTGTCGTTGCGCAGAATGTCGGTGATGAACAGGGTGGTTTCGGTACGAAATGCCTGTCGCAATTTGTCATCGAAATTCGGGAAGGTGCGGGTGTCGGGATTGATGCTTTTGAGGTTGCGCAGAAACAACCACTGCGCGGCAAAGTTGTCGACCAAGGCCACCGATTTCGGATCTTTCAACATGCGTTCAATCTGCTGGTCGAGCACTTTGGCGTCGTGCAACTTGTTGGCACTGGCCAGATTCAGCAACTCGTTGTCAGGGATGCTACTCCACAGAAAAAACGACAAGCGCGAGGCTAGCGCCATATCACTCAGCGCGTAGACCGACCCGGGTGCTACCGATTTCGGATCAGGTTCGCTGCGGAACAAAAATTCCGGTGAGGCCAGCATGAAACGCAAACCGGTCTGCACGCCGCGCTCGAAGCCGCCGGTTTTGGCGCCGTCGTCATAGAAACTCATCAGCATCTGCATGTCGGCGGCCACCAGTGGACGCCGGTAAGCGCGTTTGCCAATGTCGCCCAGAATGGTTTCTGCACAATGACGTTGCTCGCTGGCAGCTTGCGGGCGACAACTGAAAATTTTGCTGCGGCTGGCAGTGTTGCCGCTGCTTGTGGCATTGAAAGGGCCGACGATGTCGACGTAATCCAGCGT
>CANCGR010000290.1 GCA_947377625.1 Gammaproteobacteria bacterium
TTCCGGCACTTGCTTGATGGCCGACTCCACCTTGGTCAGCGCGCTCTGATAATCTTTTTTGCCGATGGCAGCTTCTGCCTCATCAAAGGCTTTGTAGGCCGGCTTGGTCTTTTGCAATTTTGCCACCGCCTGCTTGAAACGCACCTCACCTACTTCCAGATCGCGGCCGCGCAACGACGGCATCAGTGCATCCACCTGCTTGCGATTGTTGTCGACACGTTCCTGCGACGGTGGATGACTGGCAAACAGGCCTTCCATCCAGTTGCTCTTTTTGTCATCGAACAGCGCAACAAAGGTTTCCTGCAAGGTAATGGCGGCATGCGGGTCGTAGCCGGCGCGCACCATGTATTCGATGCCGTATTGATCGGCTTCGCGTTCAGCATCGCGGCCATAGGTTTGCGTGACCAGTTGCGCACCCAGCTGGGCACCGCCGAGAATGGCATCGCCGTATTTGGAATATTCCTTGTTGGTGCCCACCGCCACTGCGCCTAATACCATGGCGCCCTGCATCAAGGTGCCGCGCGTCATTGCCTGCGCGCCGTGGCCAATAGCTGCATGACTCACTTCATGGCCGAGCACAGCGGCCAGCTCGGCTTCATTGTTGAGTTCATACAACAAACCGCGATTAACCGCGATCTTGCCGCCCGGCAAGGCCCACGCATTGGGCACGTTGCTGTTGAGCACGACGAACTCGTAGTCGAACTTGCGATCACTCACCGCTGCCAGCCGTTTGCCAACCTGGCTCACATAAGCGCTTAACTCAGGATCAACCTGAAAGCGCCCGCCCTGCCCCTGTTGTGAGGGCACATATTGCTCGGCACCGATTTTGCGTTCCTCGGCCTCGGAAACAAGCGATAATTCACTGCGGCCGGTAACCGGATTGACCACACAACCAGCAAGCGCGGAAAGTGTGGCAAGCACAGCGAGCACTACTGGTACTGATCTGAAACGAATCACCTTGGCAGTCTCCTTTTGAGCCGGTTTGGACAGGTGGCATTCTAGAGGGCTTGTGCAAGCCGAGAAACACCCGCGAATTCATATTAATCCCGCGTTAAGGAATAACTTCCATGCAAAACATCAAGGCTCTCGTCTTTGCTCTTGCCTGCTTCAGCGCTGCGTGCGCACTGGCGCAGGATTCTGTGCAACTGATCGACGACAGCGGTCAAAAACCGCAACTGAGCGATCTGGACCGGCTCTACATCGCCACCAGACTGGAGCAGCTCGACCTGGCCCAATGCCAAACGCGCATCCTCAACACGCGCCCGCGTGTGGTTTATCGTCAACTCACGCTGCGTCACAAAGACCAGGATCTGTTCATCAACGTCACCGATGACGTGATGCGCACGCGCAACATGGTGATCTACACCGAAAGCGGCGATGAATGGCGCGAATACTATGCGTGCTCGCAAGACACGTTATTGCCGGCACTGGCGATCATCGCTACTGCCAAAGTCAATGGCCAGGAAATCGGCAGCAATGACATTCGCCAGAAAGTGCTGTCGCGCCATACCCAGCTTTCCAGTCATGAACCCACCAAGCTGATGGTGCGCACCGACAGCAACAACCCCAGCCATCCCTATATGGATTTCACGCTGTCGCTGAAGCATCCGCTGTTTGCCAACTGGGACATGCTGGAACACTTGCAGGCCAAAGGCGCGGATGTGCTGGAAGCGCTGATTCCCGGCGACCAGGAATATCTGGTGCAACCTTATCTGGCATTTACCGGCCGTTTTTCGCAATACATTGGCACGCGCCAATCCTCACCGGTCATGGAACGCCGCTTCAATCCTTCACTGTTCTACCGCATCTGGACTTCTGATGATGCGTGGTTTGATCTGGGTTTGGCGCATGAGTCCAATGGCCAGCGCATCAACACGCCCGAGGCACTGGCACGCGAACAGCAGGACTACCTGACGCGCGGCGAAGATCCCGCCTTTGCGCGCGATGCGTTGAGCCGTGGCTGGGATTACACGTTCGTTGATTGGCAGCGTTCGTGGAACAGCCAGTGGCAAACCCATGTGCAAGTGCGACACTACCTGAGCGATGGCCCGCTGCAAGGCAAGAGCGAGGAATACAACGTGTGGGAAGACGGCGGCACCCAGGCACGACCGCGCAGCGCTTACGACGGTGTCAGTGTGAGCCTGCAGTACAACTTCAATCGCAGCCGCTGCTTTCTGGGCACTGCCTTTGTGTGTTTCAACAAACTGGATGTGAAGCAGGAAACCGGTTATTCCAACCTGTTCCAACACAACACCACCACGGTCGAATTCACCACCAACTTTTTCGGCTTGCCGGTGCAGCTGTGGAGCCGCAACGGCTATGCCAGTGATCTGGTGGATTATTACCGCTATACCAAGAGCTGGGGCTTGGGGATTGAGCTGAAGACGCCCTAGCAAACGCGCGGTGTAACCTCAGTGCGCGCCAGCTGCCGCTGCACCCCCCGCACCGCTGCCTCGTGCTGGCCGTGCCAGCCATACGATCACGATCAGCAGCAGAAAGATCACTGCTGATGCACTGAACAGATCAGTCACTGCAAAGGCATAGGCTTGCTGATTGACGAGGCGATCAATGCTCAGTGCCGCTTGCTGCACACTCAGACCATTGGCTTGCATGTTGGTGAGAGTTGCGATGGTTGCGGGATCGTACACGGAAACATGTTCAGCCAACTGCGCATGGTGCAGGCTGGCACGATTGGCCCACACGGTAGTGGCAATGGACGTGCCGAATGAGCCGGCCGTGATACGAGCAAAGTTGCTGAGCCCCGACGCTGCAGGCACTTGCGCGGGATTGAGCCCGGACAACGCCAGTGAAGTAAACGGCAGAATCATCAGTGACAGTGCTATGCCCTGAATGATGGTGGGCAGCATCAGCGCACTGAAACTGGCATCAGGTGTCAGCTGGCTGCGCTGCCACATTACCAATGCAAAGGTCAGCATCGACACTGTCGACAAAATACGGGTGTCCACCTTGTGCATGTTTTTGCCGATCAAGGGCGTCAGCAGGATTGCGAATAATCCAACTGGTGCCAGCACGAAGCCGGCCCAAGTGGCGGTGTAGCCCATGGCCTGTTGCAACCACAGCGGCAGCAGCACGGTGTTGCCGATCATCGTGCCGTAAGCCAGTGCCAGTGCCAGCGTTGCTGTCCAGAAGTTGCGGCGTGTGAACAGGCGCAGATCAACCATCGGGTTTTCTTCGTTCAGCTCCCAGATCACAAACAGGATGAACCCGATCACGGCGATCAGCGCCAGCACGACAATTTGTGTCGAGGCAAACCAGTCCAGATCACGACCACGGTCAATCATGATCTGCATCGCGCCAACCCAAAGAATCAGCAAGGCCAAGCCCACCAGATCAATAGGCAGCGTTTGTCGCGGTGTTTCGCGATTTTTGTAGAGGGTCCAGGTAACGGTTGCTGCCAGCGCGCCGAATGGCACGTTGATGTAGAAGATCCAGGGCCAGGCAATATTGTCGGTGATCCAGCCACCCAGCAGCGGCCCCATTACTGGCGCCACCATCGCAGCAAGACCCCACATGCCGAGCGCGGTGCCGGAACGTTCTTTCGGATAACTGGCCATCAACAAGGTTTGTGACAGCGGAATGATGGGGCCGGCAGCAGCGCCCTGCAGCACGCGGAACACCACCAACAGTTCAAACGACGGCGCTGCGCCGCACAACCACGAGAACAATGAGAACAATAATACCGACGCAATAAACAAGCGCACTTGACCAAAGCGCTGCGTCAACCAGCCGGTGAGTGGTACTGCGATGGCGTTGGCCACGCCGAACAGCGTGATGACCCAGGTACCTTGATCAGTCGATACACCCATGTCGCCGGCAATGGCGGGCAGTGCGACGTTGGCAATCGAGGTATCAAGCACACACATAAAGCCGGTAAGCGCCAACGCGATGGTGCCTGCCACCAGCTTGCCGCCGCCAAGTGGCGGCACCGACCATGAAGCCGCTTTTTGCGGAGCTTGTTGTGCGACCTGTGGTGCTGTTGCTTCCAGGGTGTGCGTACTCATGACGGTGGCTCCTGCGGCGTTCACTGATAGTTGAGCGGCTACTGCACTGCTCGCTCAACCGCATTGGCAACTGCCACTTTTGAAACCGCTGCAGCAGGCATTGCTTCAGTTGTGGGCGCAACATGAGCAAAGCTGTCTTCGTTGGCAGCTATGATGGACTTGACGCGGGTCGCAGCCAGTTCATCAAGCGCGGCGAACACATCGGTTTTGTAAGCAGGCTCGCTACGAACCACTTCAGGCAAGCGCCTGCTGTCGCGTTCATGCGTGTCGACTTCGACCTGCATCGACAAGCCAATCTGCAAGGGATGCTCCCTGAGTTCTGTGGCATCAAGCGCAATGCGCACCGGCACGCGCTGTACGATCTTGATCCAGTTGCCTGTGGCATTCTGCGCTGGCAACAGCGAGAAGGCAGCACCAGTGCCCACCCCAAAGCCAACAATGCGGCCGTGGTAAGCCAGCTTGCTGCCGTAGAGATCAGCCTTGAGCAAGGCAGCTTGATTGATGCGAATATTGGCGAGCTGCGATTCCTTGAAATTGGCATCGACCCACACTGCTTCCAGTGGCACCACCGCCATCAGCGGTGAGCCGGGATTAACACGCTGGCCCAACTGCACATTGCGCTTGGCAACGAATCCGGCAACCGGCGCGGGCATCGCCATGCGCGAGTAATTCAGAT
>CANCGR010000291.1 GCA_947377625.1 Gammaproteobacteria bacterium
GAATCAGCTCTGATCTCGCTTGGCTACAAACCGCAGGAAGCCAGTCGGGCTGTGGCACAAGCTGCATCAACGCTCGAAGCTGAGTCAAAGGCTGTCGACACCACGGCGCTGGTTCGCCTGTCTCTCAAAAACCTGGGTCGGTCGGCATAGCATGATGAGTGACGCGAATGTCTGATAAATCCATGCGAGACGAAGACAGAATCATTTCGGCGGGCAGCCGCAATCAGGAAGATCAGCAGATTGACCGGGCCATCCGTCCTGCGCGACTGGTTGATTACATAGGCCAGGATGCGGTCAAAGCCCAGATGGAGATATTCATCAGTGCGGCGCGCAAACGCGGCGAAGCGCTCGACCACTGTTTGATTTTTGGTCCACCCGGACTCGGTAAGACTACGCTGTCCAACATCATCGCCAATGAAATGGGTGTTTCACTGAAGGCCACGTCCGGGCCAGTGCTTGAGAAAGCCGGCGACCTGGCGGCGATGCTGACCAATCTGGAATCCGGTGATGTGTTGTTCATCGATGAAATCCATCGGCTTAGCCCGGCCATTGAAGAAATTCTTTATCCGGCGATGGAGGATTACCAGCTCGACATCATGATTGGTGAGGGGCCATCGGCGCGTTCGCTGAAACTGGATTTGCCGCCGTTTACCCTGGTGGGTGCTACCACCCGCGCCGGCTTGCTGACCTCGCCGTTGCGTGACCGTTTCGGCATCGTGCAAAGACTGGAGTTTTATACAGTAGAGCAGTTGACCCGCATTGTGGTGAGAGCTGCTGTCATCCTCAAAGTAAGCTGTGACAAAGCTGGCGCAGAAGAAATCGCCCGCCGTGCGCGTGGCACGCCACGCATCGCCAATCGCCTGCTGCGCAGGGTGCGCGACTTTGCCGAAGTAAAAGGCGACGGAGTGATTTCACTTGACATGGCCACCAAGGCACTCGACATGTTGAGTGTCGATAAACACGGCTTTGATCATCTGGATCGCCGCTTGTTGATGA
This sequence comes from Gammaproteobacteria bacterium, assembly GCA_947377625.1. Lineage (GTDB taxonomy): Bacteria > Pseudomonadota > Gammaproteobacteria > Pseudomonadales > Pseudohongiellaceae > CAILUG01. The sequence goes on from CANCGR010000291.1 coordinate 997, forward strand.
CCATCATTGAGCGTTTCGACGGCGGCCCGGTGGGTGCCGACAGTCTGGCCGCCGCGCTGAGCGAAGAGAGGGGCACTATTGAAGATGTGCTGGAGCCGTATTTGATACAGCAGGGCTTTATTCAGCGTACCCCCAGAGGCAGAATAGCGACCCAATTTGCTTACCGCCATTTTGGGCTGCCTGTTCCCAAACAGGCCTCTCAGAGGTTTGAAGCGCCGGAAGGCGCAGCCGACTTGTTTAACAGTGAATGAACAGGGTGGCTATTAGCTAGTTACCGCAAGGCATTTTGTCAGTAATCTGAATCAGCATGAGGAAGCAATGAACGCATCAATGAGTATCTGGAGTCTCATCATCAATGCCGGCCCGGTCGTGCAATTGGTGATGTTCGGGCTGTTGTCGATGTCTGTCATGTCGTGGGTGGTAGTGATCCAGAAATGGCTGGTGCTCAACGATGCTGAAAATGAAGTGAGCGGTTTTGAAAAACGCTTCTGGTCTGGCATGGATCTCAGCCAGTTGTTTCGGGAAAGTACCGGCAAGCAGAAAGGCGCTGCAGTGATCGGACTGGAAAATCTGTTCAGGTCAGGCTTCAAGGAATTCACGCGTTTGCGCCAGCAGCCGGGTATTGAATCGGAAGCGGTCATGGAAGGGGCGCAACGTGCGATGCGAGTGGCTTTGTCCCGCGAAGAAAAAGTGCTGGAAAAACATCTTTCGCTGTTGGCAACAGTGTCGTCGGTGTCGCCCTACATCGGGTTGTTTGGCACCGTATGGGGCATCATGAATTCGTTTATTGGTCTGGCCAGCCAAAGTCAGGCTTCTATTGCTGTAGTTGCGCCTGGCATTGCTGAGGCCTTGATCGCCACCGCCATGGGTCTGTTTGCTGCCATTCCGGCACTAATGTTCTATAACCGCTATGCCAGCCAGCTGGATTCAGTGTTGCACAGCTATTACACCTTCGTGGATGAGTTCACCAGCATTCTGCATCGCCAGGCCCATAGCAAACGGACCCAGGAACCAGGCTGATGGAAGCTTCTCGCCGTACACGCCGCAAACCCATGTCGCAAATCAACGTGGTGCCCATGATCGATGTCATGTTGGTGCTGCTGATTGTGTTTATGGTGACAACACCTCTTATTACCCAAGGCATCAAGGTGGATTTGCCCAAGGTTGATTCGAAAGCGGTACCAGAGAGCGACAAGCCCATCCTTGTGGTTTCCATCAACAAGGACGGCAAGTATTTCATCAGTCTGGGCAAAGAGGCGGATGACAACGCTCAGCCGGTTGCTTTGGAAAAAATAGGTGAGAACGTCGGCAAGATCCTGAACCAGAATCCGGGTGTGCCGGTCTATGTGGAAGGGGATGGGGCCAACAATTACGGTGTGGTGGTGAATCTGCTGGAAACCCTGCGCGCAGCCGGGGCTACCGGTGTGCAATTGATTACCCAACCGCCCGGGGCCTCCCCATCCGGAAAGAAATAATGGGTGCGACTCGCTCAGTGATGCAACACAACCCAATGCCGCAACTGTTACTGGTTTGCCAATGACACAGTGGTTGTTGAAACATGAAGGTTATCCGCCGGCAGTGATAGTGTCTGTACTACTGCACGTCCTTCTGCTGCTGGTGATTTTTTTCTGGAACAAGGACAACAAGGAACTGCTGCGCATTGAGCAACCGGCATCGATAGTAGCCACCGCTGTCAAAGACAACCCGCAGCGTGTGCGGCAGCAGGAGACGAAGCGCAAACAGCAACAACAGGTCGCGCAGGAAAAAGCCCGCGTGCAGGAACAAGAGCGCCAACACCAGGAAACCCTGGTCAAGGAAGAAGTGGAAAGGCAAAAAATAGCGCAACTGCACAAACAGCAAGAGCTGGATCAGAAGCGCAAGCAGGAAGATCAGAAGCAGCAACAGCAAAAAGTGCAAGACCAGAAACAGCAAACTGTTGCCAAAGAGCAGGATCAAAAGCGCGACAAAGAGAAGCAGCAGCAAGCGGCACGTGACGAAACGCAACGCCAGTCTGAGCTGGCCAAGCAGCAGGCTGCGATGCAGCGGGCACTGACTGAAGAGCAGCAATTAGTGGCGAATTACAAGGCAAAAATCCAGGAGCTCATTGAAAGTTCCTGGAACAAGCCTGCTGGTGCCGGGAAAAATATTCTGGCCCATGTTGAGCTGCAGCTGACACCTACGGGAGAGATAGTTGCAAGCAGGATTGTCCAGAGTAGTGGTGATGCCAATTTTGACCGGTCGGTGCTGCAAGCGGTGAGCAAGGCTGGCAATTTTAATTTCTTGAAGGAATTGGATTACGCAGTTTTCAACACTTATTTCCGAAAATTCACTCTAGAATTCAAGCCGGATGATTTACCTTTATGAGCAAGATCAAATTTTTACTTTCGTTTGCAGCACTTTTCATTTCACAAGTTGCTTTGAGTCAGCAATTGGTGATTCAAATCACCAAGGGTGTCGACAATCCGATCCCGATAGCAATAGTCCCGTTTGAATGGACCGGCTTCGGTGTATTGCCGGAAAACATTACTACTGTCGTCAGCAATGATTTGAACAACAGTGGCGAATTCAAGCCGATTCCTGAAAAGAACATGCTGAGCACTCCGCATCAGGAAAAGGATGTCTATTACAAGGATTGGCGTTTTCTGGGGTCTGATTTTCTCTTGGTCGGCAAAATCAGCAAATCAGCCGACAGCGCCTTGATTCAGGTTCAGTATGAATTGTTCGATGTGGTGAGTCAGAAGCGCATGGTCGGCGAAGTAATCAGCGGCACAGAGAAACAATTGCGTGACATTTCCCACCAGATCAGCGATGTCGTCTACGAAAAAATCCTGCATATACGCGGGGCGTTTGCCACCAAGATTCTTTACATCACTTCGCAAAGAGCTGCCGGTGGTGCGCACTATCAGCTCAATCTGGCCGATGCTGATGGTGGCAGGGCGCAAGTTCTGCTCGATTCCAAAGAGCCGATCATGTCGCCCGCCTGGTCGCCCGATGCCAGTCAGATTGCCTATGTCAGTTTTGAATCGGGGCGTTCCCAGATCTATATCCAGAATCTTAGTACTGGTGCACGCGAGCAATTGACCAATTTTCAGAACAGCAGCAACAGTGGGCCGGCCTGGTCGCCGGACGGCACCAAAATGGCGATGGTGCTTTCCAAGGACAGCAATCCTGACATTTACGTGATGGATTTGCGGTCGCGCAAATTGAACAAGATCACCACCAGTTATCAGGTTGATACCGAGCCGAGCTGGATGCCCGATGGCAAATCGCTCCTCTATACTTCGGACAAGGGCGGTCCCAACCGGCCCCAGATTTACCAGGTGTCGCTGGAAACTGGCTGGGATGAGCGCATCACTTTTGACGGCACTTTCAATGCCAAGGCCACTATGTTGCCTGACGGGAAAAACATCGTGCTGATTCATCGTGGTGAGGTATCAGACGATTTCCATACGTCGGTAATGAATCTGGAGCGGGGCAGTATCAGTGCACTGACCGATTCTTCATTGGATGAGTCTCCCACGGTGGCGCCCAATGCCCGCATGGTCATGTATTCTTCCAAGGAGGGCGATCATTCAGTGCTCAATGCTGTTTCGATCAATGACAGGATAAAATACAAGCTTCCAGTCAAAGACGGCGATGTAAGGGAACCAGCTTGGTCGCCCTTTATGAATTGAATGGATGGCT
>CANCGR010000292.1 GCA_947377625.1 Gammaproteobacteria bacterium
ATCACACAAGCCCTTACCTATGCACTGATGCTGGCGTATTTCCGCAATGAAATGGGCTTTGGCGGCAACAATGGGCTTACCGATTTCAAAGAGCTGCTCGGTTTCAGCCTGCAGGCCGACACGACTCGTGTAAGTTTACTGGCGCTGACCGCAGTAGCCTTGGCACTGGCCTATATCACCAGCGGCTTCATCATGCGCTCGCGTGCGGGCCGGGTGATTCTCGCCATTCGTGACAGCGAAGCGCGCAGCCGCTTTCTCGGCTATCGCACCGAAAGCTACAAGGTGTGGCTGTTTGTTTACTCGGCGCTGTTGGCTGCCGTGGCTGGCGCGCTCTATGTGCCGCAGGTCGGCATCATCAATCCTGGTGAATTTGCCCCGCTCAATTCCATCGAAGTGGTGGTGTGGGTAGCCGTGGGCGGGCGTGGCACCTTGTATGGCGCGGTGGTTGGCGCGCTACTGGTGAACTACGCCAAAACCCGCTTTACCGCGCTGATGCCCGAAGGCTGGATCTTCATGCTGGGCGCGCTGTTTGTACTGGTGACCTTGTTCCTGCCGCAAGGATTGGCAGGCTTGTTGCAGAAGCTGTTACTCAAGTTGAAGCAACCCACGGCGCCGACCGGCACCAACGGGGCGCAAGGAGAAACAGTATGAGTCACGACTACAGCGATAGCAGCCTTGTGCAAGGCGCTGGCACTGCCAATGGCATTGATGTGTCGCACGACATGATTCTCTACATCGAAGGGCTCACCGTCAGCTTCGATGGCTTTCGGGCGCTCAACGATCTCAACCTCTATATTCGCGATGGTGAACTGCGCTGTTTGATCGGTGCCAATGGCGCCGGCAAAACCACGCTGATGGACGTGATCACCGGCAAGACCGAATGCGACAAAGGCTCAGTCTATTTCGGCCAGACCATCAACCTGCTTGAGCACAGCGAAGCAGAGATCGCCCGCCTCGGCATTGGCCGCAAATTCCAGAAACCTACCGTTTTTGAAGCACAAAGCGTATTCGCCAATCTGGAGCTGGCGCTGAAAACCGGCAAAGGTGTGTGGTCGAATGTGTTCGCGCGACTGACCACCGAACAACGCGATCGCATTGATGCTGTGCTCACTACCATCGGGCTCACCAAACAACGTGGCCAGCGTGCTGGCTCACTTTCGCATGGACAGAAACAATGGCTGGAGATCGGCATGTTGCTGGTGTCGGAGCCGCGCTTGCTGCTGATTGATGAACCCGTAGCCGGCATGACCGTGCAGGAAACCGAACGCACTGCCGAGCTGCTGACCTCACTGGCCGGCGAGCGCACCGTCATCGTGGTGGAGCACGACATGGAGTTCGTACACAGCATCGCGCGCACCGTAACGGTGCTTCATCAAGGCAGCGTGCTCGCTGAAGGCACCATGGACGAGATACAGAACCATCAGGAAGTGCGCACCGTCTACCTGGGAGCGGCGGCATGATCAGTATTCGTAACCTCAACCAGCTCTATGGCGGCACGCAGATTCTGTGGGATCTGAATCTGGAAATTCCGGCGGGTTCCTGCACCTGCATCATGGGCCGCAACGGGGTTGGCAAGACCACTCTGCTCAAATGTTTGATGGGCTTGTTGCCGGTGAAGGCCGGCGAGATTTTGCTGCAGGGTCAGCCGATCCAGCAGAAGGTGGCGCATCAGCGCGCCGGGCTGGGCATTGGCTATGTGCCGCAGGGGCGCGACATCTTTCCACTGCTCACGGTGGAAGAAAATTTGCGCATGGGGCTGGCGGCGAGCAGGAGCAAGTCGAAGACGATCCCCTCCAGAATCTATGACTTGTTTCCGGTGTTGAAGGACATGTTGCATCGGCGTGGTGGTGACTTGTCCGGTGGGCAGCAACAGCAGTTGGCGATTGGGCGGGCCTTGGTGCTGGAGCCTTCAGTATTGATTCTGGATGAGCCCAATGAGGGGATTCAGCCGAACATTGTGAGTCAGATTGGGGATGTGATTCAGAAATTAATTGCGGAGGGAATGACTGTCATTCTCGTGGAGCAGAAGCTGGGTTTTGCCAAGCGGATTGGGCAGGAGTTTCGGCTGATGGAGAAGGGGCGCGTGGTGGCTAGTGCCGGGATGGAGGAGTTGTCTGAGGCGCTTATTCGAAAGCATTTGGCAGTTTGATCGGACTGCTGTTCGTGTATTTGTTCCTGGTCGGATGATATGAGTGACGTCAGATTATTTTGGGCTTCAACTTGTTGCGCACGGACTGTCGCCGGCTCATGGCACTGCGGCACGCCGTGAACCCATCCCTGGGGGCTTCAACTCGGCCATCCATGGCCTCAATTCGCCGCCGCGCCATGAGCCGACGCCACTCCTTCAAGTGCAGTGGTTGCTGAAAGAAAAATAAAAAGAACTTATCTATGCAATTTGTTCCTGGCTCACTTTTGAAATCGTCGCTGCCATTTCCGGATGGTGAAGGCGAGTGGGCAGCACAACTTACTTTGCAATTTGCACGTACTGCGCGCGGCACACGGTTGATGCGCAAGCAGCAGTATGGCCCCCTCTATGTACAACGGCCCTTCTATCCTGAAGGCCCCGAACTTGCGCATGTGTATTTGCTGCATCCGCCGGGTGGCTTGGTGTCGGGGGACAATTTGCATAACACGTTGCAGCTCGCGGAGCAGGCGCAGGTGTTGTGTACGACGCCGGGTGCCGGGCGTATGTATCGGGCGCGTAGTGATCAGCGGTGTCAGCAGATGACCAATACTTTGCAGTTGGCTGCCGGGACTACGCTGGAGTGGTTGCCGCAGGAGAGCATTGTTTATGAAGGGGCGCATGCGAAGTTGCTGACTACGGTGGAGCTGGCGGAGTCGGCGCGGTTTATTGGTTGGGAGATTACGGCGTTGGGATTGCCGGCGTCCAATGCGTTGCTGGAAACAGGCAGTTTGGTTCAGAGATTGCAAGTGAATATCGCGCAGCGACCGATGTTGCGTGAGCAACTGGTATTGAATGATGCAACGCGGGAACTTGCAAAAGCGCAGATTGGTTTGCAGCAGCACTGTGTGAGTGGCTTGTTTGTGTGTGGGCCTTTTACCAAAGAACAGATGAGTGCATTGCCACTGGAAGCATTGCAGGCAGTGCTTGCTGACAAGGGACGGCCTGCTTTGTGTGGCGTGACTCGCCTCGGTCAATTTTTAGTGGGGCGTTATCTGGGCAGTTGTGCGCAGCAGGCGCGCATGATGTTTACGAATTACTGGCAACAGTTGCGTCCCGCATTGTTGCAACGACCGGCATGTGCGCCGGCGATCTGGTCGACTTGAACGGAAAGCGTTATGGAATTGTTACCGCGTGAAAAAGACAAACTGTTGTTGTTCACTGCTGCGCTGCTGGCTGAGCGGCGCCTGGCGCGTGGGCTCAGGCTGAATTACCCCGAAGCGGTGGCGCTGATCAGCATGGCGATCATCGAGGGCGCGCGCGATGGCCGCACTGTGGCTGAGTTGATGAGTTACGGCAAAGAGATTCTCTCGGTTGATCAGGTGATGGATGGCGTGCCGGCACTGATCACCGAAGTACAAGTTGAAGCCACCTTCCCCGACGGCACCAAGCTGGTGACCGTGCATGACCCGATCAACTGAGGCAAGCCCACATGATCCCCGGCGAAATCATTACCCAGGCAGGCAGCATCGAACTCAACGTCGGCCGCAAGACCGTGAAGCTGCGTGTTGAAAAGAGCGGCGACCGTCCGATTCAAATCGGTTCGCATTATCATTTTTTTGAAGTGAATCCGGCGCTGCGTTTTGATCGCGCATTGAGTCGCGGCTTTCATCTCAACATTGCCGCAGGCACTGCAGTGCGTTTCGAGCCAGGCCAAGGCCGCGATATCGAGTTGGTCGAATTTGCCGGCAAACGCGAGATCTACGGCTTTCGCGGTGAAGTAATGGGGAAACTGTAATGGCGACAATAGACAGAGCTTCCTACGCTGCCATGTTCGGCCCAACAACAGGCGACCGCGTGCGTCTGGCCGACACTGCGCTGTGGATTGCCGTGGAAAAAGATTTCACGGTGTACGGCGACGAAGTGAAATTCGGCGGCGGCAAAGTGATTCGTGATGGCCAGGGCCAGAGTCAGGCTGGCGATGCCGACACCATGGATCTGGTGATCACCAACGCACTCATCCTCGATCACTGGGGCATCGTCAAAGCCGACATCGGCATCAAGCACGGCCGTATTTTTCGCATCGGCAAGGCCGGCAATCCTGATGTGCAAGCAGGTGTCGACATCAACATCGGCCCCGGCACCGAGATCATTGCCGGCGAAGGTCATATCCTTACCGCCGGCGGCATCGACGCGCACATTCATTTCATCTGCCCACAGCAAATCGAAGAAGCCTTGATGAGTGGCATCACCACCATGATCGGCGGCGGCACCGGCCCTGCCACCGGCACCAACGCCACCACTTGCTCGCCCGGCATCTGGAACCTGCACAAGATGCTGCAAGCCACCGATCACCTGCCAATGAATTTCGGTTTTCTCGGCAAAGGCAATGCGAGCTTGCCACTCGCTCTCGAAGAACAACTGAAGGCCGGCGCGTGCGGACTCAAGCTGCATGAAGACTGGGGCACCACGCCCGCCTCCATCGATTGCTGTTTAAGCGTCGCCGACAAATACGATGTGCAAGTCGCGATCCACACCGACACGCTCAACGA
>CANCGR010000293.1 GCA_947377625.1 Gammaproteobacteria bacterium
AGACACAGCAAGGTGACAAACAGGAAGGCGGCCGATGTATGGCCGGAAGGCAGGCTGAACTTGTCGGCAGGAGTGATACTGGCAGTGAAACCGGCCAGCGACTGTTGCGGGCGCCGGCGTCGCAAGGTGTTTTTCAGCACGAAGTAACAAGCCCGCTCAACACCAAAGGCCCACAGCGCCAGCCGCAGAATATGTTGTGCAGTATCGGGTTTTGCCAACAGGCTTAACGGAACCAGCAGCAGGTAGCACCAGCCATCAGCAGTGGCTGACAACAACAGTGAAATTCTGGAAAGCAGGAGACGGCGAGGATGCCTGGACAAAGCGAGAAACGAGCGTGTATCAAACGCCTGGATTTGCTGCAGCATGCTTGTCAAGGCTGAAAGCCTCTTTGACATTTTCACGCTGTCTATGGTGAGGCTTTGGCGTTAAGCCCACAGAAAAAACATATAAAGTTCGGGTAAATCCTACTCTGCCAGCACCCGTTTGATTTCTTCATGCAAAGCGCTGAGCTGGAACGGCTTTGGAATGAAACCGCTGAAACCATGTTCGCGGAAATTCGCCATCACCGGGTCAGCCGCATAGCCGCTGGAAACAATGGCTTTTACCTGCGGGTTGCGTTGGCGAATTTCGGCAATAGCCTCTTTGCCGCTCATGCCGCCTGGAATGGTCAGATCCATGATGAGACAGTCATACGGGGCGCCGGCCTGCGCTTGCGCGTCATATTTGCGGATAGCCTCCTTGCCTTCGTGCGCCACGTCTACACTGTAGCCCTGTGCGGTCAGATAGGCTGTACACAGTTGGCAAATCATTTCTTCATCATCCATCACCAACACTCTGGCTTGCCGGCTCACGGCTGCAGCATCGGTGTTGTGAGAGGTGGCGGCTACCGCATGTGCTGCGCTGGATGCAGGCAAATAAATGGTAAGGGTTGTGCCATTGCCTACTACCGATTCCACCGAAATATGCCCTTCATGCCGCATGATGATCGAATGCACGGTAGCCAGGCCCAAGCCGCTGCCTTTTTCCTTGGTGGTGAAATACGGATCAAAAATCTTGTCGAGATGTTCCTCCGCAATGCCGGTGCCTTCGTCCCTGACAGTGAATTTGAGGTAGTCTCCGCCTTCATGGCTCATGACTTCGTTGCGTGCCAGCACACAGTTGTCGATGGCGATGTACAAGTGCCCACCCTCTGGCATGGCTTGATTGGCATTGGTAGCCAGATTCGAGAACACCTGTGAAATCTGGCCCTTGTCGACGCGCGCATGCCACAGATCGGCGGGTGCAGCGAACACCAGTTTCACGTTGCTGCCTGACAAATCGAATTTGACTACTTCTTCAATCAACGCAGCGATGCTGACATCTTCTTTCACCGGCTCGCCACCCTTGGCAAACGTCAGCAACTGACTGGTGAGATGGGTAGCTCGTTGAAACGCCACCTCGGCTTTGTCGAGGGATTGATAACTTTTGTGATCAGCCCCTATGTAATTTTTCGCCAGTGAAATGTTGCCGAACAATATGGTCAGAATATTGTTGAAATCATGGGCTATGCCACCGGCCAACACGCCCAGGCTGCTCAGCTTCTGCATGCGTCGCAGGTCTTCCTCCATGCGCATGTACTGTGTGATGTCGCGCGAAACGTTGAGCACGGTACGCACTTCACCATTGATGACAATGCCCGGGAACACACTCCAGTCAACCCGCATCAATCCGCCGGGATTTTCAGCTTCAAAATAGGTGGTGAAAGGCTGACCGGTAACGAACACACGCTCGATGGCGTCTTCCCACAAATTGCACAGCGCTTTGGGAAAGCCCATTTCTTCATGGGTCTTGCCCAGGAAATCTTCAGGCTTGAGACCAATCGCCTTGGCGACTGCATTGTTGACATAGGTGTGGCGATGATGGCGATCGAACTCCATGATCACATCTTCGGTATTGTCGACCAGCGCATTGTAGCGATCTTGCTGCTGACGCAAGGCCTCCTGTATGCGCTTGCTTTCGGTGATGTCACGCGCGGTGGCATACGAGAGCCCCAACTCCTGCGAAAAAGTTGAGCGATATGACAACCAGCGATAACTGCCATCCTTGCACAAGCAGCGATTCTCGAAATTCAGGGTCTCGCCTGCCTGCATCTGGCGCCGGAATTCATGCATGGTGTCGTGCTTGTCGTCCGGATGGGTCAGATCCATCAGATCAAGGCTGTAGATTTCTGCTTCGGTAAATCCCAAGGTATCGAGCGTGGCCTTGTTGACCTTGAGAAGCTTGCCGTCAAGTTTGCCTATCATCATCAGGTCGGATGACATTTCAAAGAATTGCAGATATTCGTCGCGTTCACGCTCTCCTTGTTTGATGCTGCTGATGTCCTGCATCGCGCCACAGACTCGCAGTGGCGCTCCGGTCTTGCTGTCACGGCTGATCACAGACCCGGTGCTGCGCACCCAGCACAGGCGTCCTTGTTTGTGCACACCACGGAATTCGATAATGAAAGGATCGTCGGTGGCGATTGCCTCGAACAGCCGGTGTCTTACCAGCTCACGATCAGAGGCCTCAACCAGACTGGGGATTACCGACGCATCAACCTGCATTTCGCCCGGCAGGTAACCAAGAATGGCCAGCCAATGCTCGTCTACGCGAAATTCGCCGCTGCTTACATGCCAGTCATAGAACCCGAACGCCGCGCCCTTCAAGACATGATGGAGTTGTTCGGAAGACAAAAGCTCGCCGGCCCGTTTGTGGTTAAGGCGATTTTGCAGATACTGCAGCAACTTGAGCAATGAAGTTTTCATGGGAGGCATTATTGTTATTTCCCAGTAACGGTAACGACCACGTCCCTGGAAAACTGTATCCCTGACTGCTCTGGCTCTATGCTAAACCCAAGTGGCCAATAACCGAAACCCTGATTGATCCAGAGCGTTCATTGCCTTGGCTTGATTGGCTTGGCAGCTAATTTCTTAGCCCAATTTTTTCAGCAAAAGCGCCACATCCAGCATGCGATTGGCAAAGGCCCATTCGTTGTCGAACCACACCAACACTTTGACAAGCGTAGTACCACTGACACGGGTCTGGCTGAGATCGACAATGCCCGAACGCGGGTCGTGATTGAAATCGCAGGACGCCAGCGGCTCATCCGTGCAACCAAGCACACCCGCAGGATATTGCCTTGCAGCCTGCTGCAACAGTTGGTTGATCAGCTCGCGATCAACCGGCTTTTTCACAACCACACTCAGGTCAATCGCCGACACGTTCATGGTGGGCACCCGCATCGCCTGCGCCTGGAAACGGCCGGCCAGCATCGGCAACAAACGGTCGATGCCGCGCGCCAAGCCCGTGTCGACCGGAATGATGGAGTGCATCGCGCTGCGGGTCTTGCGCAGATCCGTATGGTGATAGGCATCCAGCACCGGCTGATCATTCATCGCCGAGTGGATCGTGGTGATAACGCCATGCTCAATGCCCACCGCTTTGTGCAAGGCATCAATCACCGGCACGATGCAATTGGTGGTGCAGGACGCATTGGAAATGATGCGATGTTCCGGTTTGAGCGTGTGATGGTTAACGCCATACACGATGGTGGCGTCGACATCGGCTGCCGCTGGCTGGGAAAACAACACGCGCTTGCTGCCACGCTGCAAATGGACTTCGGCACGCGTGCGGTCAGTGAAAGTGCCGGTGCATTCCATCACCAGATCCACCCCATGCTGCTGCCAGGGCAAAGCATCAAGCTCGGCAATATGGGACACCGCGAGGTGCTTGCCGTTAACCAGCAGGCTCGAGCCTTGCACTTCCACTGCGCCGGCAAATTTGCCGTGTGTGCTGTCGTAACGGGTCAGATGCGCGAGCGTCTGCAGGTCGGCCAGCTCATTGAGCGCCACCAGTTCCAGACCAGCAAGGTCCTGCCGCTCGAAATACGCCCGCAAAACGCTGCGACCGATGCGGCCTAAACCATTGATGGCGATGCGGTAGCTCAGAGCAAAGCCTCGACAACTTCCGCGATGTGCTCAGCCGTGAAGCCGAAGTGCTTCATCACTGCCGGGCCGGGCGCCGATTCACCAAAGGTCTGCATCCCGATCACTTTGCCGTCGAGCCCCACGTATTTGCACCAGGTGTCACTATGGCCAGCTTCTACTGCCAGACGTTTTCTGACGGCAGACGGCAGCACTTGCTCTTTCCATTCTACTGATTGCTGATCAAAAGCACTGGTGGATGGCATCGACACCAGACGCACCGCTTTGCCCTCAGCCTGCAGTTTCTGCACAGCTTGCAACGCAATACCCACTTCCGAACCGGTAGCGATAACGATGACCGCAGGCGTGCCCTGGCAATCACTCAGCACATAGCCACCGCGCTGGATTTGTGACACTTGCTCCGGCGTGCGAGCCAACGCCGGCAGATTCTGCCGCGACAGGATCAACGAGGTCGGGCCCTTGCGATTGAGCAATGCGGATTTCCACGCCACCGCCGTTTCAGTGGCATCGGCCGGACGCCACAGCCCCATGTTGGGCGTGCCGCGCAAAGTGGCCACTTGCTCTATGGGTTGATGAGTGGGGCCGTCTTCGCCCTGGCCGATTGAATCGTGTGTGAACACGTAGATGCTCTGCTGTTTCATGAGTGCAGCCATGCGTACGGAACTGCGCATGTAA
>CANCGR010000294.1 GCA_947377625.1 Gammaproteobacteria bacterium
TGTGTGCCGCTTCAAACCAGCCTTCGCGCTTGCCCACGGCACCAGTAAAAGAACCGGCTTCATGGCCGAACAACTCGCTCTCGGAAAGATGGTCGTTGATGGCGCCGCAATTGACCGCCAGAAACGGCCCCTTGCGCCCACTCAACAAATGGATATGGCGCGCCACCAGCTCCTTGCCGGTGCCGGTTTCGCCGTTGATCAGCACCGCTGCTTCGCTGGGGCCAATGCGCTCAATGTAATCCAGGATCGCTTTGGATACCGGGTCAAAAAATACCAGCGCCTTCGCCCGTACTGACAGCGGTTGTGCATTGCTGCCGTCAAGTTCGAGTACCGCTGGACGTTGCAGATGTTCTGTCATGCCAACCTCGCTCACTCATGAAGGCAAACTGTGCCTTCGATGCTGCGGCATTCTAGTGAGCGAGGTTGGTTAAGCTAACCAAGTAATACAGCTAATGATATGAACCTTTAAATCTTGCCGCTGAACACGAAACCAACCCAACGCTGGTTGGCAGCAGGCACATAGCTGTTCCAGGTTTGATTGTTGCGATACTCCGTATCAGTCACGTTCTTCACCAGAAGATTGAAATCGAACAGCTTGTCCTGACGCCCGAACCCGATTCCGAAATCGGCAGTGCCATAACCCTCGATCGTGGAGTAGTCAGACAGCGAACCGTCGGACTTGTACGAACCCTTGTAGTTGTAGTTGAGGGTTGAATGAAAATCCAGGTTGGCGAACGCCGGCTTGCGATATTCCACCGACAGGTTGCCGGTGAACTTCGGTGCATTAGGCAAGGTTCGGTCATAGGCATCAAACGACTTCAGCACCAGGTTGCCATCTTCCACCGGATTGGACAAACGGGTATGTGAGGCATAGCGCGCGTCGTTGTAGGCAGCGGCTACGCGGAAGGTGAAGTTTTCAATGCCGTTGTACGAGGCATCCACTTCCAAACCCTTGATCTCTACCAGACCGGCATTGCCAGTCACCGAGATATACGGGTTGGCCGGCGTGGCAATGGCCTGCGCTGCATCATAGATCTGCACGGACTGCTGATAGTTGTTCAGTTTGTCGAGGAAGATATCGGCATTGAGTATCAATGCCCTGTCGAACAGCGAAGTGCGCAAGCCCAGTTCATAAGCATTGGAGCTTTCTGCGTCCGCCAGTGCCGACTTGCCGGTACCGGGCGATGTCAGGGTGGGCGCAGTCAACTGCCCGCTGATCTGCGAAATGCCGGCTTTGGCACCGTGTTGCCAGGTGGCATAGGTAGTCAGGTCATCACTGAACTTGTAACTCAAGCTGACATTGCCGGTATGCAGCGTGTCGGAAAACGGCTCTGCATCAGTGTAGCCATACAAGGCGCTATAGCCCTGCGCGGCACGCAGCGCCTTGGCTTTGGCTACCTGGCCCCGTTGGGTGGCAGTCAGGGCGGCATAGTTCGCAACACCAAAAAAGCGCAGCGCCACCAGATCCGCCTGTGCTTGTTGATCAGGCGTCTGCACGCCGGACAGCGCGCCAGCGGCATCTGAATTGAAACCGCCTTGCGCCACCGGGTTAAGCGCTGCACCCACACCGGCATCGGTGGTTTCCTTGACCTGTGCAGACTTGCGGCTTTCATCGGTCAGACGCAAACCGGTAGTCAGCGTCCATTTATCGCTCAAGTGCCAATTGACCTGGCCATAAGCTGCCACGTTATGGTTGTCGGTAAAGGTCACCGTGCGCGTGAAAATCCGGTCGAGTGAATCGCGCAGCAATAGCTGGCCGGCGGTATCCGTTATCAGACCTCCGGCAACTGGTGCGGGCACAATCGTGGTATTGGTGGCTGCAACACCGTAATACTGGGCATTGGTGGCAAACCAGGCGCCGGCATCCGAGCCATAGCGGGTACGCGAGCTGGCATCGGAATCGTTATGGAAATACAGCAAGCCAGCCGAGAAGTCGGCCCAACGCGAGAAATCCGTCGGTGAAGTCAGCCGTAATTCCTGGCTGGTCTGTTTGTAATGCACGAACAAGCCGGCATTTTTGGTGATATCAAACGGTGTGCCTTCGTCGTTGGAAGCCTGGAAGAAGTTGTTCCTGAAGGCAGTAATCGATTGCAGGTTGAAGCCGCCGAACACCGTCCAGTTCAGATCAGCAGAGGCGCCCTTGCTGCCGTTCAGAATGCCCTTGTTCTGGTCTTCATCGATGGGTGAATTGAGATAATCCTGGTAGCCGTAACCGCGACTGGTGAAGTAGTTGCGGGCAAGTACGACACTGGCATCGCGATTGGCCACATAGGTATAAGGCGTGCCATCGCGGAAGGTGGCAGGCGTCGGGTTTCTGATGCTTAGTCCGTTGGTGAATTCGATGCCCTTGGGCTTGTAATCCACGAGCAGGCGGGCCGAGAAATTTTCGCTCGGCGTTATCAGCAACTGCACACGGCCATAGGTGCGATCCGTATTGACATAACTGGTGCGATCTTCGATGTCACCGTACTGGTTCTTGTAAAAGCCTTCCTGCTGGTTGCGGTAGAAAGTTCCGCGCCATGCCACCAGATCATCGACTATGGCTCCGCCAATCGCCGCCTGCGTGATCACCGCGCTGTTCTGGCCCAGGGTAATGGAACCATTGGCTTCAGGTTCAAAGGTCGGCCTGCGCGTCTGGATATTGATGGTGCCCATGCTGGTATTTTTGCCACCGGTAGAACCCTGCGGGCCACGTGTCACGTTGACGTTGTCGATGTCGATGTAGTCGGCACCGCTGGCCAACGCTACGTAGGCATAGGGCACACCGTCCACATTGACACCCAGACTGGGGTCGATGGCTTCAGATGAACCTGCACTAATGCCGCGAATGGCCATGCTACCGGTCTTCGGGTTGCCGTAGTTCCATTGCACGTTGCCGATACGCTTGAAGATGTCGCCAACGTTCAGCGCACCTTGTTTGTCCAGCTCCTCACCGCTGACCAACGATATCGATACCGGCACGTCCTTGACCAGCTCAAGCACATTCACCTTGGTCTTGCCGCCATTGATAATGAGTTCTTCCAGCACATTGGTGTTGGCGGCAAGTTCAATTGCAGCGCCTGCCGCTGCAGAGTCCAGCGCATCCTCGGCACTGGCAACTTGTGTCGCAGTGAACAAGGCAACGCCGAGCACGACGGCGCTTATGCGAGACAGCTTGAAGGGTGGAAGCTCACGTGATGCTTGCAAGGGAAACAGATTTTTCAGGTGGTTCATTTACTACACTCCATTAAAGAAAGAATTCAACGAAGCGGTAGTTAGCAAATGCCGCGCCAGCAGCGATCAATAATTGAAATAAAATAAAAATATTTAAAATAATCGTTATTATTCATGCGTTTAATTTTTTTACAAAAAATTTAAATCAAAATAATACAGGAATATATTTTGAAAAATCCCTTCCAACTGCTGATGTGCAAACACGCTTCAGCAAGCACTGTTTATTTCAAAACATCTTTCTTTTTAGAAGACCATTTTTCATTAAACAGAAAAATGGCGCTTGACGGGAAGCACTGGCAGACAGGAAACAAGGGATATGAAAACTGCGGCTACTGCTTCAAGCAAGTGCCGCAGTCAATGGCAGAATCTTCTCAGAAGAAGCCGATGAAGCGCCCGGCAATGGCAACACCGAACCACAACGCTACCGATACAAATGCCGTAAGCCACGACAACGGCGAGCCGGCCTGGTTGGAACGCGCCACCTTGCGGTACAAGGTCAGATGCACAACGAGAGCCAAGGCCAGCAGCACGAATTTGGCCCGGAAAAACGTATTGGGGTGATAGAGCAATGCAGCAGGCACGAACATGAAAAGTCCGGATACCACCAACAGGCCTAGTCCGATCCACACCAGTTTTGATGTGGTGTTTGCCAACTGCTCAGTGGTAAGCGCGCGCGGGCCATAGCCCGTCAACCTGATGCTGACCAGCAGCACCGACGACAGCACCAGAATAAGCCCGGCAATATGCAGCAACTGCGCTACTGCACCGGCCAGATGATTCTGCCGGCTGATGAATTCACCAATGCCGCTGTATTGAATCGACGAAAAGAGTTCGAGCGATGTCATGAAAATAATTTCCTGTAAGTAATGAATGCGCTCACGCTTATTTGTAATTCAGATACGGAATCATGCGCCCGCACACCACTACCAGGGTCCACAGCGTTAACGAGGTCCACCCGGCGAACCTGACTGCCACCGGACTTACCGGCTCGTCTTGCCATTCAACAACACGCCGCCCCCATTGGATTTCGAACCAGAGCGCATTGACGCCGGCAATGGCGATGAGCACCAGCTTGAGTTGGAACACACCCAGGTTGATGGTCTTGGCCGCTTCCGAAACAAACAGGAACAGGCCGGTGATGAAGGTCAGCAGAAAACCGCCCAGCAACCACGGCCGCAACGGCCGCAGCACATCGCGTATTGAGACCTGCTTGAACGTCAAACCCACCAGCCGTGAATCCACGAACAGAATCAGCCCGACCGAAAACACCAGACCGATCAGATGCAAACCCTCCACGAGCGGATAGACGTAAACCGATTCGCGCAATGCAGTACCGATTTCGGAATCATTGAGGCGCTGGCCAAATTCAATAAGTGACATGGGTGTTCTC
>CANCGR010000295.1 GCA_947377625.1 Gammaproteobacteria bacterium
CTCCAGAAACAGTTTCACCAACGGCGGGGTGATGTCCAGTTCACCACCACGCACCTGGTCAAGCAAGGTTTCCAGCACATGCGTGAAGTCGGCAATGGTGCTGTAGCCGAAAGTCGCGGCCCCGCCCTTGATTGAATGGGCGCCACGGAAAATGTCGTTAATGGTGCCCTTGGCGTCATCACCGCTTTCCAGCGCGAGCAAGCCGGACTCGATGACATCGAGGCCTTCGTTGCATTCGGTAATGAAGATCTGGCGGATCTCCGCCATGCCTTTGTCTGTTGCCAGGTTATTCTGCATGTTGTTCTCCCAGCCCTAAATTGCCTAGTTCAACCCAGTACGCGCTTGATCACTTCTATCAGCTTGGTCGGGTCGAAAGGTTTGACCAGCCAGCCGGTAGCGCCAGCGCTCTTGCCTTTCATCTTCATCTCCTGGGAGAACTCGGTGGTCAAAATCAGGATGGGCCTGAACGCATATTCCGGCAGAGCCCGCAAACACTTGAGCAGCTCTATACCGTCCATGACCGGCATGTTGATGTCGGTGATGACCAAATCGAATTTGTTGGTTTTGGCCAGACTCAAGCCGTCTTCGCCGTCTTCGGCGCTGGTTACTGCAAAACCAGCCCCATGCAGAACACTGGTCAGCAATTCCCTGATGGATCGTGAGTCGTCAACTATGAGTATCTGTGACATTTTCTTCATCTCTTGGCAGTTTGGTTATGGGCAGCAGCCTGTTTGTTTCTGCAGGCACAGTTGCAATAACGGCCGAGGTGCTTGTTTTCTTAACAATTATTCTTGAAAACGCTGACAGAACCTGGGTGCGGGAGGAGCGACACCTTTTTGACAACGTCAAAACTGCATGGTCAATGTTTTGACAGCCCCGCTGGGCTGTACTACCTTAGCCCTTGTTCCAAAAGGTTATTTTGAATTTGGCCCGATCTTTGCTGTAGCGCTGACGTAGTGCCGGAACCGAGAGTACGAAAGCCGGGAATGCGGAAACCGGGGCACAGCCTCCCAGCGAGCAGTGACCCAAAGCCAACACATAACATCAGAGGAGCAGTGCTTCCATGCCAGCCAATCCGAACATGAAAATACTTGTCGTGGATGACCACGAAAGCATGCGCAGGATCGAAAAACAGATTCTCAACGACCTGGGTTATCCCAATGTCGACATGGCGGACGACGGCAGCACCGCGCTGCCGATGTTGCAAGCAGGCAGTTATGACTTTGTCATCTGCGACTGGAACATGCCCAAGATGGAAGGCCTTGAACTGCTCAAAGCCATTCGCGCGGACGCCCGCATCGCCAAGACGCCCGTGCTGCTGGTGACAGCAGAATCCAAGAAGGAAAAAATCATTCAGGCCGCGCAAGCCGGAGTGAATGATTACGTGGTGAAACCTTTCAATGCCGAAACGATCAAGTTGAAGATCGCAAGGATCTTCCCATGACAGGCAAAGCGGAGCACACCATGAACAGCCAACTGATCGTCAATGCTGAAAACAACACCATCGAACATAGCACTTTCAAGATCAAAGCCGACTACTTGCTGCAACTGCTGCACGACAATGATCTCGAAGGCGCGCTGCGCTGCATCAACGAAATCAATTGCATCAACAACGACCACGTGCACACCGTGCTCGGCAAAATCACGCGCGGCCTGCACAGTGCGATTTCCGATCTTTCCAATTCCACTGCCAACAGCGATTCAGAAAAGAACAAAACCCGTGCCGGCCTTGATTATGTGATTGAAGTCACCAGTCTGGCCGCCAAAAAAACGCTGGACATGACAGAGCTCACGCATCGTCATCTGCAAACACTTGGCACTGCACAAGGGCAGATCGAGTCGCTGGTCGACCAGCTGCGCCCAACGCTGAAAGATGCCCGGCAGCTGACGATTCTCGCGCAACTTGATCTGGCCATTGCCGCCAATCATGCGACGTTCCAGAACATCAGCCAGAACACCACTGAAATCATCGTCGCGCAAAACTTCCAGGATCTGGCCAGTCAGTCCATCACCAAAGCTATTCGCATCATCACTGATGTGGAATCTTCGCTGATCACCTTGACCCAGCACACCAACCTGCTCAAGCAACTGTCGCTGATTTCGACTTCACCCGACTTGCTGGAAATGAGTGTGACGCAAGAGTTGCGCAACAACCTCGACAAAATTGAAACCACGGCGCCGGTCGAACAGGAACATCTCGACCAGGACGATGTGGACAATCTGCTGTCGAGCCTTGGCTTCTGAAAAAGCCGGGCCGCAGCCGAACAACCAATAACAACAATCCACGCAAACGAGACGGCGACAGTAAAAAATGACATCTTCCGCCCTGCTGATCTCGGATGATGCCGAGCTGAACCAGAAGATCAACACGGTCTTCGAATTCATCGAGTACACGCTCTGCACCACCGCATGCAACGCCAAAGAAGTTGCCGAGGCACTGGAGCAGGATGCGCAATATGTGATTGCCATCCTGCCGGAAACGGCAACAGGCAACGAAAGCGAAATGCTGGCCCAGATCAATCGTCTGCGGCCTTCGTTGCCTGTGTACATTCTCACTGACGAACTGGAACCCGGCACTGCGCCCAAAGGCGCCAGTGGTTACATCTCACACCCCGTGCAATACCGCAAATTGCTGGGCATCGTGCGTCATGCCGAAAAAGAAGGCCGCAAAACCGTGCGTCCGCTCAATGGTCCTTCGGTTTCACTCACCGGCCACAGCGGCAAGCTGAAAGAGATCCAGGCGCTGATTCGCCACGTGGCGATGACCGATGCCAACGTGTTGTTGCTGGGCGAATCCGGAACCGGCAAGGAAGTGGTAGCACGCAGCATCCATTTCCTGTCGCTGCGCAACGATCATCCGTTTATCGCAGTGAACTGCGGCGCGATTCCGCCCGAGCTGCTGGAATCTGAACTGTTCGGTCACGAAAAAGGTGCCTTTACCGGCGCCATCAGCACCCGCAAAGGCCGCTTTGAACTGGCCGAAGGCGGCACGCTGTTCCTCGACGAAATCGGCGACATGCCGCTCAACATGCAGGTGAAACTGTTGCGCGTGCTGCAGGAGCGCTGCTTCGAACGCGTCGGCGGCAGCAAAACCATGCAGAGCAACGTGCGCTTGATTGCCGCCACCCATCAGGATCTCGAGAAAAAAATCGGCGAAGGCAAATTCCGCATGGATTTGTTCTACCGCCTCAACGTATTCCCCATCGATCTTCCGCCACTGCGCGACCGCCCCGAAGACATTCCGCTGTTGATCCGCGAATTCTCGCTGCGCATGGAACTCGACCACCGCAGCCCGATCCATTTCGACGCTTCCGCCATCAGCGCATTGTCACAGCATCCCTTGCCAGGCAATGTGCGCGAACTGGAAAACCTGGTCGAACGTCTGGCCATTTTGTATCCCGGCGAAACCATCAACTACCAGAAACTGCCGGAGCGCTACCAGAGTGCGGCGCCCAAAGTGCCACGCTCTGTGGAAATCCCGGTCTATGAACGCAGCTCTGCGATGCAGACTCTGCAACAACCCGAGCACACCAACAGCAGCACTTTGCCAGTGGCTGATGACATTGATCTGAACAAGTCGATTGATCTCAAGCAGTACCTTTACGATCTGGAGAAAGATTTGATCCAGAGAGCCTTGAGCAATTCCGATTGGGTGGTGGCGAAGGCGGCCAAGGTGCTGTCTTTGCAGCGCACTACTCTGGTAGAAAAAATCAAGAAATTTGAAATTCAGAATCCTGTGGTTTGACTCTTTTGTGCTTTGTATTCGGTCTTCCCGATGAAGATTACGGGGACCGCCACGAGTACGTCCTTGTAGGCTATCTTCGGCCATCCATGGCCGAAGACGTCCCCTACATCTTCATCGGGAAGACCTCATTCGAGTGCATCCTAAAACCCTTCCCAACGAACCCCTCGCAGTTCCACAAAAAATAATCTGTCAAAATTTTTTACTTCATCAAATTGTTTGGCGCCAAAATAAAGGCGCTATCCACAAGAAACAATTTGACACCCTCACACTACCCTTGAATTTCCACTGTTTTTTTCTCATTTCAACCAGTTCCGCGAATTGGCACACCGCTTGCTCATACCAAGACAAGCAAACGTGCAACGCAGAGCACTCATATGAAAAAACAACAGCACATACTGATCGTTTCTGAAGATGCCCTTATGCGTGATGCACTGTCGGCGCCACTGGCGCAAGCAGGCTATGACGCCATTGACTGCGACAATCAGAAGGAAGCACTGCAGCGCATTCGCAATCTGAAAATCGCGCTGGTGATTTGTGATGTCGAGTTCACCGGCATGGAAGGCTTGTTGCTTCTGTCAGAAGCGCGCAGCATCCAGGCGCAGCTGCCGTTTGTGTTGATCACTACTTATGCGTCGGTACCAAAGGCAGTCACTGCGATTCAGGCTGGCGCTTCCGACTACATCACCACTCCGTTCTCTGCACAGATTCTGCTGGAAACTGTCAGCCGCCTCACCAGTCATGCCGTGCTCACGCAAGACATCGTGCTGGCCGACAACAAAAGTCAGCACATGGCTGAGCTGGCACGCCGCGTCGCGCAGAGTTCGGCCACCGTGATGATCAGCGGCGAATC
>CANCGR010000296.1 GCA_947377625.1 Gammaproteobacteria bacterium
CCAGGCGTAGGAGGCGTTGTATTCCTCGCTAGTCCAGTGCCAGTCGTTGGTGATCTTGCTTTTGGCGTTGCAGAAGATCAGCAGGGCCTCGGCGCGTGTTGGCAGGCGGGCGCTGTTGCCAATGGCTGCAGCCCACAGTTTGGAGCCGAGCCAAGAGAGGCGTTCGGTGGGGCGGTCATCCAGTAGTACCAGGTGGCCGGGTTCACCGCCGACCAGGTCACTGGCAATGCCGATGTAGGTGCCGCCTTGCTCGGGCCAGTGTTGGCCGATGGCGGGGGGTGTTGTAGTTGAGGTCTGCAAAATTCACTCCTTGCCGCCGGGGTTTGGCGGGTTGGAGTGATTCTACAAACGTAGATTAATAACTGTCAACACTTGTAGAAAAAATAAATCAAAAAAGTTTTTTTGTGACAATAATCACGTCTCATAACACCAGGGGAGTTCAAATGCTGAAAGCTGTATTGCTAGTTGCGGCGGGTTTGTCGTGCAGTGCCTGGGCTGACGACTGCGACCATGCGCGGTTTGATGTGAAGATCACGCGCACCTACACGGAGTATGGCTACAGCCACCTGATAGGCACGGCGAAGAACAACAACCCCATCCCGTGCGGGGTGGAGGTGCGGTATTCAACTTACGACAAGGCTGGCGAGTTGATGCGAACCAAGGAAGGCTGGCCAGCCAGCGTGAGAAATATCCCGCCTGGGCAATCTGAAAAATTTGACCTGATGATTGAGTACGACCGTACTAGCAAAAACGTGGGGATTGAAACGCTCAGCGCTAAGCACTGGATTCCACGCTGAGTGATTACGCTTCGATTTCGATGGAGATGTTGACGCCTAAAGTCGGCAACCCTTTGGTCCCACCGGTGATGTCGGAAATCCGCGCCGAGACTCGTTTGCCGGCGTGAATTTTTTTGCCAATGTCGGCAGAAAGTCTGCCCCTTTCAACGTAGCCAATTTGGCCTGCTGTAGCCCAGATGCCGACAGCATTAGGATCGTGCTGGTTGTCGGGTTCTGGTTTTAGTTCCAATGGCATGCCTACTCGACAATGAGTCTTGATTAGCTTTTGCCTTGGTGTCCCATCAGTATTGTTGAACGTGACGCCTACCACCTTGCTGTGGAGGCCCCGAGTCGCGCCGATAACGGCTTGCGTGGAGGCGCTATCTATAGGTTTGACGCTGATCTTGACGTAGCGCGAAAGAAGCCACGCCACGATTGCGGCAAAAACAATATACCAAAATGCATTCATAAAGACTCCGAGAAAAAGCTATCACGTGCCGGGTGATTGGCAATCACCAGGATGAGGTTTTCCAACGAAATCAAAATGTTGTTGCGCAGGGTTTGTGTGTTTTTTTCCCTGCGGCTCCCTTTTTTTAACCGGCCACTGATAGAGCTTGGCCGTCGCGGGGCGGGCCAAGATTCATCACGAATGCACGCAGGCACAGCACGGCAGCGCGGCGATCTTCGGCATTGAGTGCCTCCAGTATGCGCATGGCTTCCGCCAGCCAAGAGTCTGGAGAACGGGTCGCAGGGTAGGCGGCTGAGGTATCGCGCACGGCGTGCTGCGCTGTCTCGGCGCTGGGTGGGTTTAGCGTGTAGTCGCGGGAGCTGTCCAAAAGCTGCTCCAACGTGAGCCCAAAGGCTTTTGCTATCTGGGGGAGGAAATTAGAGCGCTTGCTGCCACGAACCTCTAATGCCGATATGGTGCCCACCTCCACGCCGCTGGCGATAGAGAGTTCTTTTTGTCCCCACTCGAGTTTTTCTCGGTAGTGCCTGATCTGTTTTCCTGCTGTCATGGCTTGAGGTTAAACAGATGTAGAAAATTCAGCAAATACACTTGTAGATTTATTTGATCTACAAGTGTAGAATTACAGCCATGAACGCAATTCAACTCGCAATAGGCCATGTCGGTGGGGTTTCGAACCTTGCCCGCGCATTGGGTGTGACGCCACAGGCGGTGTGCTTTTGGCGTGATGGCAAACGCAATATTCCGGCAGAGAAGTGCTCGGCGATAGAGCTGGCCACGGGGGGCAAGACAACGCGCCAAGAGTTGCGCCCCGACGACTTCCTCAAAATCTGGCCAGAACTGGCCCAAGCCCCCGCTAACACTGCGCAAGCAGCTACAGAAACTGTAGCGGCAGGCGGTACCTGAATATTTTGTTGCGGTGGTTTGCATGGTGCAAATCATCGTTTTTTTTGTCTGTTTGAGCTACACAACAGCTCTCAACAAAGTTGCGAGGCCATATGAACCAAGTTTCTCTACCAGTTGAAATTCACCCCGAAGAGATTGGCCGCAAGCATTCGCTGGGTGCTGCGATTGAGCTGTGCGCTGACCTGGCTGGGTTTGGTTTGGACAAGGAGCTGCAGGGCCGTCTTGGTGTGGACAAGGCGCAGTTCAGCCGGTGGCAGAGCGGTACTGAGGGCATTGTGTGGCCCAAGTTGGCCAAGCTGATGGATGAATGCGGCAATGACGCACCGCTGCTGTGGATGTTGCAACAGCGCGGGTATGACCTGCACAGCCTGCACAAAACAAAGAGCGAGACGGAGCGGGCGCTGGATGAAGCCCATGAAACGATCAAGGCGCTGCGTCGCGTGATGCTTGGCGGAACTAAATGAGGCCTGTGGGTGATATCCGTGCAGCTGTGCAGGCGGCGCTTGAGGTTGGCCCCGCCACGTTGCTCGACATTGTGGAGCGTGGGAATTTGGGCTACGACGCTGCCCGCTATGCAGTGCAGAACGCATTGCGGGCTGGTGTGATTCAGGTGTGTGGGCAAGAAAAGCGCCCACATGCCAAGCGATGGCTGGCGGTGTATGAGCTGTGCGAGTCCGCTGCCGCGCCAGATACGGAGCAGCTTGGGGGTGTGATGCATTCCTGGGTGCTGGTTGTTCAGCAAGAAGAAAGGGTGGTGTTTTTGTGAGTAATGTTGCAGAGACTTCATGTGAGGTGTATTCGGAGATATCCATGCGCCAGCGCAAGCAGCAGGTGGATTTGATCTTTGATGTTGTGGTGGCTGCGTGCCGCAATGGTGTGCAGGATATGAGTCTGCAAGAGATTGCTTTCACGTATGAGCGCCAGCATGGCAGGCGCATTGATGTGGGCACGGTGAGCGGGCGTGTCACTGCGTTGGTGAATGCCCAGCGCCTGGTGCGTTTGGCGGGCTCGGAGCGCTTGTGCTCGATCAGCAAGAAGCGCGTGGCCCCGGTGACGGTGCCAGCCAAGCAGGCGAGGATGTTTTGATCATGGTGCCGACATTGATATCCAGTGGGTGCGCTGCATCATGAGCGAGAAGAAAACTGACGCATGGATGCCGTTGTGGATTGGCGCTTATTTGGCAGATACGCAGCACCTTACCCGCGATGAGCATGGGGCGTACTTTTTGCTGATGATGGCCTATTGGAGGAATAAGGGGCCGCTGCTGGATGACGATAAGCGCCTTGCCTCCATTGTGAAGGCCTCGCCCAAGGAGTGGCAGTCTCTCAAGCAAACGCTGGTCGAGTTCTTCACAGTGGCTGGTGGAACATGGACGCAGAAGCGGATAGAGGCTGAATTAAACGGCTCAAAGGAGCGAAGTTCTAAGGCCGCAAGCAGAGCAAAAGCGGGTGCTCAAGCACGATGGAAGGACAGACCGGGAGATGCTTCAAGCATGCCACAAGCATTGCTTGGGGATATGCAAGACACATCCTTGGGTGATGCCCTACATAACACATCACACACCATAGGTATTGGTAAACCTGCATTTATTTCAAATCCAGTGTGTGTGGGTATTCCGCCGCACACACAGTTTTCAGAAGAATTTCGAACAGCCGCAAAAGCACGGCCCGAGGTCGATGCCGAGGTGGTTTGGGCCAAATTCAATGACCACTACCCACCTGAAAAACGTACATTGGCACGCTGGAAAACGTGGCTCACGAACGAGATTGCGAATCGACGCGAAGGGCAATCGTCACCCGGCGTGAATGACCCAGACAGCCAAGCCAACATCGAAGCGCTTGGCGTGTCGCTGGGGCAGGGAACGTGGGCTCAATCGCTGGTGCAGTGGCCGGTCTACAAAGCCCGTGTGCTGGCAGCGAAAACAACGGTGGAGGCGTGATATGCAAGCAGTGTCAGAGCGCATCAGTCAATCCGCTTTGCGGCGTCTACAACTTCGCATGTGCCCCGTGCTGCGCCCGGCTGGTCGCTACAACGCGGCCCGACAAAGTCAAAGCGGCGGCGATGTTGGCGGCAATAGCCCGGTTCAAGAGCAGCCCGCACAGATCAGAAATCGTTGGTTTGCTGAGCGCAAGCACCTCGGCACCCCGCTCAATGAATCAGAACTTAGGCACGGTGTCGACGCCGGAATCATCGGCTCAGCTATTTTGATGGGGGTGAATTAACTATGGCGCGAATCGAGTGGGTAAGGCATCGGTTGGATGAGTGGTCTCGCTGGTGCAATCAGCAGGACTCTGGTGGTCTTGGTTATCCAGGCCAGTCATCGTTTACCCGGCTGGGTGTATCGGGTGGGCGTGGTGAGAGTGTGGTGCCGACGATCAGCATTCAGGCCAGCGAGACGAACACGGCGGTGGAATCTTTGAAGGGAACGCAAA
>CANCGR010000297.1 GCA_947377625.1 Gammaproteobacteria bacterium
CCGACAAGGCCAACGGCACTGAGCCCAACATGACAACCAGCGGCAAGCGGAAGCTGTTGAATTGCACCGTCAGCGCCAGATACACCACCATCATCGAGATCATCAATACCGACAGCATGGTGCTGCCTTCCTTGCGCAACTGCCGCGACACACCGGCATGGTCAACGCTATAGCCGGCCGGCAACAACTTGGCCGCCGCATTTTCGAGTGTAGTCAGCGCCTGCCCGCTGGTGGTGCCGGGAATCACCGCGCCGGTAATACGGAACGCATGTTGCTGATTGAAACTGGCCAGTGAACTCGGGCTCGTCACTGGCTGCAACTGCACCAGTGAACGCAATGGAATCAGGCCACCAGTCGGCGCGCGGATCGACAGATCCAGCAGCGCATCCGGCGAATCGCGGGCGGCAGTTTCCACCAGCGGGATCACGCGATAAGCCTTGCCGTTGGCGTTGTAGCGATTGGCATCCATTTCTGCCAGCAGGGTCGCCAGTTGCGAACTGACGGCATTTACATCCATGTGCAGATCAGCAATGCGGTCGTGATCGAACACCATGCGGTACTGCAACAGGTTGAGCTTCAAATCGGTGTTGGCATAGAGAAACTGGCCACTCTTCTGCGCGGCCTGCACCAGTTGCTGGCCGTAGGCAGCCATGTGCTCGTAGCTGTCGGTCGATTGCACCACCATCTCTACATCTGCACGGCCGGCACTGGGCAAGCTGGATTGCAACGAGGGAAACACGCGCAAACCGGTGACCTTTTTCAATTGTGCCGACACCGCTGGCAGCATTTGTTCAACCGATTGCGCACGCTGATGGAAGGGAATCAACACAATGCCGCCGATGCCACCAGTGGGATTGATAACCTGCCACACCATTTCCAGGCCCTTTACGTTCTGCTGCAGTTGGGCAATGGCGTCATGCATGTAGTCAAGCGTGTAGTCGAGCGAAGCGGCTGGCGGCGACTCAATCACCAGGAAGATGCTGCTCTGGTCTTCCACCGGCGCCAGTTCAGTGGCGGAAAACATATAGAACGGCACCATCAACACGGAAATGAACAACGCAATGAACAGAATCTGGTTACGCCAGCCGAACGCACGCTCCAGCAAACGCTCATAGCCTGACTTGAGGCCGGCAAACCACGCATTGATGCGTAGCGTCATGCGGCTTTCCCGGCCGTGCTCAGCACACACCCAGGCACTCATCACTGGCGACAAGGTAAGCGCCACAATGCCGGAGATAAGCACGGCACTGGCCAGGGTCAGTGCAAACTCGCGGAACAAGCTGCCGGAAAAACCCGACACAAAGCCGATAGGGATATAAACAGCCGCCAGCGTGAAGCTCATGGCAATGATCGGAGCCATGAGTTCGCGTGAGCTGAGCAACGCGGCTTCAAGGCGGCTGCGTCCTTCGTGGATGTGGCGCGCCACGTTTTCCACCACCACAATCGCATCGTCCACCACCAGACCCACCGACAGCACCACCGCCAATATCGTCAGGATATTGAGCGAGAAACCCAACAGATTGATGATCGCAATGCTGCCGAGTATCGAAATGGGGATGGCCACCAACGGCACCAGCGACGTGCGGAACGAGCCCATCAACACCAATACCACAATGCTGACCAAGGCAATGGTTTCAAACAGCGTTGTAAAAATTTCGCGCAACGAATCGCGCATGTAGGTGGTGTTGTCAGCAGCGATGCCGATCTTGAGACCCGCCGGCAGCGCCGCGTTGATCGATTCCAGTTTTTTGTAAACCGCATCGCCAATGGCGATTTCATTGGAACCGGGCATCGGCCAGATTGACAGGAACAGCGTTGTCTTCTGGTCGTTGCGCGAGATGGTGCTGCCGCGGGTTTCACCAATTTCAACGCGCGCAATGTCACCGAGATGGATCACAGCGGCGTCTTTTTCGGCTATCACCAGTCGCTGGAAATCTTCGGCGGTTTGCAGTGTGGCATTGCTGAGCAGGTTGAATTGCTGCGCCGCGTTTTCGGTTTTGCCAACCGTGGCGATGATGTTGTTGGCCCTGATCGCCGCCATTACTTCATCGGCACCGATATTGAGCGCGGCGATTTTGGCAGGATCAATCCATACCCGCATTGCCGGTGAGCGGCCACCCTCCAGCCCCACTCGCTGCACACCTTCGATACCAGCCAACAGCGGCGTCACCTGCCGATCCATGTAGTCGGTCAATTCGGTGCGTGACCAGCGCTCGCCTTGCACATCCAGATAAAACAGCGCAGCCGAACGGTCGGCGCGCACAATTTTGACGGCGGGATCTTCCGCGCCGCGCGGCAAGTCGTTGCGAATCTGCGCCAGCCGGGTGCTGAGCTCAGCCAGTGCACGCGTGCTGTCGGCGTCGAGGTTCAGCCACACATTCACCGCACTGGTGCCGGCGGTGGTGGAACTGTCGACATAGTCAACGCCGGGAATACTCATCGCCACTTCTTCGATCGGCTGGGTGATAAAGCCCTGCACTACGTCAGCGGAAGCGCCGAAATAAGCGGTGGAAATCTGCAGCGATGCACTCTCGATGCGCGGGAATTGCAGCACCGGAATTTTTTGCGCGGCAAAAATACCCGCCAGCAAAATGATCAATGACACCACCAGCGCCAGTGTCGGGCGTTTGACGAAGATATCCATCAGCGGCTTCCTGTAAACACCAGAATGCCTTCATACAACTTGAAGGCGCCCGCGCCGGCAATCTTGTCGCCTGCTGCCAAAGCCGTGCTGCTCTCAAGCAAGGCATGGTCGGTCTCCATGAGTTTTACCCGCACCGACTTGCGCACCGCGCGGAACCGGTTGCCATCGCCATCGGGCCGCAACACAAACACAAACTGCCCAAGCGGGTCGTTCTGCACAGCCAGCGCCGGCACTTGCAACAGTTGCCCGGATGCGGCGATGGGAACCGCCAGTTGCACGATCGTATGCGGGATATAGCGCTGTGAGTCATTGGCGATGCTGGCGCGATAACCACGGCTGCGATTGTTGGCGTTAAGCACGGTATTTTCTGCCATGACCGTGGCCGTTACCCGGGTTGCCACGTTGTCATTGCTGATGGTCGCCAGACTCACCTGCGTGCCCACTGGCAATTGCGGATAGAACTGCGGCATCTGGAAATCGACCCACATGGTGGTGGTGTCGCCAATCAGGCTGCTTACCAGTGTATTGGCTGCCAGGTACTGCCCCACTTCGAAGTTATGCAAACCTGCCCTGCCGTTGAACGGTGAGCGCAGCGTTTTCTTTTCAATAGTGCGTTCAAGCGCGGTGATCTCGGCCTGGGCAGAGCGCAGGTCAGCCTTGGCTTTGTCGAGTTCGCTGGCAGTGGCTACCGATGTTTCAACCAGCTTGGCGATTCTTGCATGCACCTGCTGGGTCAATTCGGCTTTGGCTTTGGCGGCTTCAAGATTGGCCTTCTCAACAGCAACATCCAGCTGCACCAGCAATTGACCCGCGCGCACCCGCTCGCCCGACTTGAAATTCACCGCCGTGATCACACCGGCGATTTCATTGTGCAGATCCAGTTGCTGCGGCGCCACAATTTCACCGGTGACATTGATGGTGGGCGTGAATTCCGCCGTGGTTACCAACGCAGGCTCAATAGTTTCAGACTGCTCAGGATAAGCTTTACCGGTGGCAATAGCGGCCTGGATGTCTCTTACCTTCCAGAAGGTCAAGGCGCCCAGCACCAGCAGGCAGCCGACAACCACCAGGCTCCATTTTTTGAAATTCATCTAATTCATCTCCATCAAACGGCACTCGAAAATGAATTCGATTACCCACTGAACGATAGGCGAGCTTGCCGCGCGAATAAAGCACGTTATACGCGATCGTATACGTGGTTTTACGTAGATTGGCGGCGAATGGCCCAATATGCGGGCCATCAAGAAGCGGTTTGGCGGTGCAGCTCTACACCAATGCGTAATAACGCACGACGTTGCCGGCTTCCTTGCGCTTGCCGACACCAACGATGACATGGCGCATCAGCCAGTCGTGCTTGCCCTTCTCCACTTCAAAGGTGGGGAACGCACGCAGGTAGTAATCGGTTTCCGGCACCACTGGCCCTTTCTCGAAAATCCATTTGCGGATTTTCACCATGGTGTCGGAGTAACGGCCCCACAGATAACCCTTGTTGTAAATCATGATCAGCGTGCCATCGTCTTCCTGCAGCATGTAGCGCGCATCAAAGCTCAGCACATCATCGGGGCGGAACAGCGCATAGTCGCCGCCGCTGTTGGGCACGGCCTTGCCGTTGAGCTTGGGACCCTTGATGGTGCCACTGTCGAGATAGACCGCGCCACGACCGGCGCCGGTGGGCATATTGTTGATGTTCTGGGTGCGGGTGAAATTGAGATCGATCTCGAATACGACCTCGAACTTGGGTTGTTCAAAGGTGGAGACATCCTTGAACGGGCTGAGCAGCGTGGGCGCAGCAGCAGCCGGCTCGGCTGCCAGGACAGAGCTGGGTGCAGCAGCAGCACCGGCTATGGTCAGCGCCGCAGCACCGAGCACGCTGGCTTCACCAAAAAATTCGCGGCGGTTCATAAGTGCGTCATCATCGTTATGCATGTGTTTCC
>CANCGR010000298.1 GCA_947377625.1 Gammaproteobacteria bacterium
GCAACAGTTGGGTGTGCATGTTTATGTGAGCAGGGAGGCGACTGTCACTGCTGATGCTGCGTTCACTAACGATGCGGCTTTCGCTGCAGGTGCTGTTGTCACAACACATGAAAGTCCGCTTGCTGATGCAGCACAAAGACCAATCACACCATCAGTCACAACAGCACCTGAGGTGGCTGTTGTTGCGACTGTTGTTGCGACTGTTGCCAGAAAATCACTGCTCAATGAAGTAGAGGACGTGGCTGCGCGTGCGCCTGCAAGCGTTGCTGCCAAACCGGCGGCTCTTGCGTCGGCTTTGGCGGGTGGCGCAATGGAAGAATCTGCGGCGATGGCACCGTTCCAGTTGTTGTTTTTTATGCCGGAACCGCGTTTGGCTATAGCCTTGCAAATTCCCGCGTTGTCAAAGCCGGTATTGCAGGATGCAGAAGCCCGCTTGTTGCAAAATTTGCTGCGCTGGCTGGGTATCAAGAACACTGACAGTCAGACAGCCTTGCTGCATTTTCGCTGGCCCTTGCCAAGCATGCCTGCTGGCGATGCCAAAGCAGCAGGCCGCAATCTGCAGGTGTTTCTTGAGCAGGCGGCAGCAACCCAGCCATGGCAGCATTTGCTGCTGCTGGGTCAGGGCCCTGCACATTGCCTGGATACGGCGGCCGGCGAGCTGCCGTTCCAATGCTGGGCCACGCACAGTTTGGCTGAAATGCTGGCGGTACCCGAACTGAAACGGGAAGTCTGGCGTCACCTGCTGTCGCTGCATGACCAGTTGTAACTCTTTGCGGTGGTCGGGGTTGCCGTGACGACTGCATCCACTCCTCTTTATCTGGCTGCACAGCCTGCGCATCTGGCGCAATTGACCATCATGTTGCCTGCACTTTTGTCTGGCACCTGGACTTTGCAGTCATTACAGGAAATGCAGCAGGCCAATCATCAACTGCGGGTTATGGAAACAGCGCAGCAGGTAATCGGTTTTGCCGAATTTCTGCTGGTGGCGGATGAATGCCAGATTTTCAACATTGCGATATCGGCAGCGTCACAGCGTCAGGGCTGTGGCAAGCAGCTGTTGCGTGCAGTGCTCTCGGAAGCTGCACACAAAGGCATGAAGGAAGCAGTGCTGGAAGTGCGGGAATCGAACCTGGCAGCACGCAGTCTTTATGAGCAAGCTGGCTTTGTCAGAACCGGCAGGCGTCCGCGTTATTACACACCGTTGCCGGGCAGCACTGACATGGAAGCTGCGCTTCTCTATTCCTGCTCGTTGTCAGGCTGATCAAGCAGCTCTTCGTTGTCGGCGGCGGCTCGACCGACCAGTTTTTCCCACAGCACTGAGGCCAGCTTGAACACGCCTACCAACAGCGCAGCGCTGATCAGTATCAACAGCAGCATGTTGAGCAACGTCAGCAGAAAATGGCCTTGATCAGACCAGTTTTCTCCCAGAAAAGTCACGCTGGTCCAGAAGCCGCCGGCAATTATTGCAAGACAGATCAGTACCAGTCGTGTGGTCTTCCAGTAAGAGCTCATGTTAGTTGTGCAGCAGCCGTTGCAGTTCGTGCAACAAACGCTGGTTTTCCTCGGGAGTGCCAATAGTGATGCGTATTTTGTCATCGAGCCCGGGCAGTTTGAAATAGCGCACCAGAATGCCGGCGGTTTTCAGCTCCTGATAAATATGCTCTGCCTGATGAGGTGCCGGCACGGTGGCGAGCAGAAAGTTGCTCTGGCTGGCTGGCGTAGTGAGCTTCAAGGCTGACAGTGATTCACGCAATGCTCCACGCTGCTGGCGCACTTTCAACCAGGTGCCGGCGGCATAGTCGTTGTCGCCTACTGCCGCCAGCGCCAGTGTTTGCGCGATGAAGTCAGTGTTGTAGCTGTCTTTGGTTTTGTACTGCATCGGGTCGATCAGCGACTTCGGCCCGATGCCATAAGCCATGCGCAAACCCGCCAATGAATAGCCTTTGCTGAAGGTGCGCAGCAACAGCACATTGTCGAACTCAAGGATCAGCGGCAACGCATCGTAGCCAAGCTCCGGATCCACGAAGTTCACATAGGCTTCGTCAATCACCAGCACGCCTTTGAAGTCGCGTGCCAGTGTTGCCAGCGCAGCGGCTGAACTTAATATACCGGACGGCGCGTGCGGGTTGACGATGAAGCACAGCTTCACGTTGTCGGCGTTCAGCTGGGCGGCGAGATTTTGCGGCAGGCTCCAGTCAGCATTGAGCGGATAGTGTTTCATGCTGCAGCCATGCGCGGCCGCCAGTACTTCATAGAGCGAGTAACTGGGGGAGGCGGTGGCAATGCATTCGTCCATGGAGACAAAAGTCGCCAGCAACAAGCGCAGTAATTCATCACCGCCGTTGGTGACCACGATGTTGCCGGCATCAATGGCGTGCATGGCTGCCAGTGCTTTGCGCAAGGCCATCGCAGTGGGTGGCGGGTACCGACGCAGGCTTTCTACCTGCAGTCCTGCCAATGCTTTGGCAACCGCCGGGCCGGGCGGATAAGGGTTTTCATTGGTGTTCAATTTGATGACGTCGCTGCGATCGGGTTGTTCGCCCGAGCTATAGCCGTGCATCGCCTGGATATTGGGTCGTTCGTAACTCAAGCATGACTCCTGCTGGTAGTTTGGTGCTGTGCTCTGTGTCCTGAGATTATTGAATCAGGGCAGTTTGGGCGTTGGCAAAGTGGTTGTTGGTAAAACAGTTGGCAGGTAGGTTTGCAGTCGGTGCTGCCAGCCAGCGAGCCAGCGCTGCTCATTGCGCTGCGCGGGTGCGTTGGCCACTCTGCGGGTCAGAACGATGCCGGCACTGGTGACAAAGTCCTGCAGGGGATCGCTGCTTTGTTCCGGCATTAGTTCCAACACTTGTAACAGGCCCCAACCTTGCCCTTGATATTGTTCGGCGGTCTTGGTGCCGTCGCCTTTGAAGTGCACGTAGTCTATCAGTGCATAGAGCCCGTAAGGAATTTTGGCAGACATTACTGCCTGCAATTTGTTGCGGATAGCCGCACGTGTCGCCAACGGGTTCTCGCCGTCGTGAATCAGGTTTTCAAAACGCTGGACGATGAATGCTGTCTGCAGCTCGCGGGTTTTTTCCAGCAGGGCGCGCAGTTCACGCAAGCGTGGCTCATCAACTGCAGCCAGAAAAGCGGAGCGATCGGGCCAGGGCTGGCTGGAGTTCTGTTGCAGCCATGCTGGCAGCGCCACCCCTGCACGCTGCAGAAACTGCAGCAGTTGCGGAAAAGTCTCGATAAAAGGAGCGCTCTGGCCCTGCTGATACCAGATGAAGTGACCGATGCCCAGCGAGGGGAAATCTTCCCCCTGGTTCCACGCAGTCAGACAAGCCGGCCGGGAATTGCATTCATTCTGATAGATGCGCTCACCGAGCCAGATTAGTTGTGGCTTGCCAAGTGCCAGTGACCCGGTCGCCGCTTCAGCCGCTTTACCTTGGCAGGCATAGCTGCACAGTGCCCAGACAAGCAGGATTTTGAAGGGTTTGATCACTGTGAAACTGGCCTGGGTCGGGAACTGCCGGAATTATTATGAGGCTCCGAAGGTGTGTTAACCTAGCGGGCAATTCGTTGAGTAATTCTAGCATGGACCGCTTGTGTCCCACTCTGCTTTGACAGCTTGGCCAGCCGTATCCCGGCCCGGTAAATTCGTATTTGGAATATAAGTCCACAGGTCATGAACTTGGTAGAAACTCTCCACAACAGGGCTGAAGCTCCCGATAACACGGCTGAATCTCTTGCCAACAAACCCCAAGGCCCCGTCAAAAACCAGGACGAGGACTTCGTTCGCCAGTTATCCCAGATCTACAAAAAACTGAAGTTCGCCAAGAACCTCAAGAAAGCCATGAAAGACGTGGAAGGCGAGATGCTGGCACTGCTCAAGTGCAAGCTGTTCACCATCTACCAGAGCGTGGATAACGGCAAAGAGATTATCGCTACCTACAAGGGCGGCATTGGTTCTGATGAAAACAACGACATCGTCATCAAGGTGCCGTTTACTCCTACTTCGCTGGCCGGCTATGTCGCTTTGGCGCAGCGCGCCATTCTGGTCGAAAACGTCTACAACGCGGAAGAGCTCACCAACATTCATCCGCGCCTGCAATGGGACAAGAAATTCAGCGAATCGAAAGAATTGTTTTTCAAATCCATGATGGTAGTCCCCATCAAGGACGAGATACTGCTGGGTGTCATCCAGATCATCAATTTGCGTGATGATGCAGTTTTCACCAAAGAAGATCTCAAACACGCCACCATGGTGGCGCAGATGCTGGCGCGCCAATTCCGTTCCGAATTCCAGAGCACCCAGGGCCCTTACGACTATCTGGTCCAGCAGGGGCGCATCACCAGTGCGGATCTCGACAAAGTCACCCATAACTCCGGGCTTTATGGCAGCACCATTACCAAGGCCTTGATGGATGATTACAAGATAGAAGCCGATGAAATCGGCAAGTCGCTGGAGTTCTACTACCGCGTGCCGTACATGAAGTACGACCCGAAACTCACGCTGCCGACCGATCTCATGGAGAACCTCGGCACCAGCTACCTGCGCAACAACATGTGGGTGCC
>CANCGR010000299.1 GCA_947377625.1 Gammaproteobacteria bacterium
TTGCCGAGTTCACTCAGCACGGCTTTCAGGCGCTCTTCGAATTCACCCCGGAATTTGGCACCGGCAATCAGCGCGCCCATGTCGAGCGAGAGAATTTTCTTGTCTTTCAGCCCTTCCGGCACTTCGCCGTTGACGATGCGCTGGGCCAGGCCATCAACGATGGCGGTTTTGCCGACGCCGGGCTCACCGATCAACACCGGGTTGTTCTTGGTGCGACGTTGCAACACTTGAATGGTGCGGCGAATTTCATCATCGCGACCAATCACCGGATCAAGCTTGCCCTGCGCAGCGCGTGCGGTCACATCCACGGTAAATTTCTGCAGCGCCTGGAATGCTTCTTCAGCTTCCGGGTTGTCAACATTGGCACCGCCGCGTGAATTGCGAATAGCCGTTTCCAGCGCGCCTGGGCTCACGCCACAGGAATTCAGCAATTTGCCAAGCGGGGAATTCTTGTCCTGCATCGCAGCCAGCAGCATGGCTTCACTGGAGATAAATTGGTCGTTGTTTTTCTGCGACAGTTTGTCGGCGAGATTGAACAGCTTGTTGGTGTCCGGCGACACTGACAGTTCACCGCCGTGATCCTTTACCACCGGCAAAGCCGCCAGCAGTTTGTCCATGCCGCTGCGCAACATGGCCAGATCAAAACCCGTCTGCGTCAGCAGCGGACGCAGTGAACCGCCCTTCTGTTCGAGCAGCGCGCTGATGATGTGCACAGGCTCCAGATAGGAGTGATCCTTGCCCACCGCCAACGACTGGGCGTCAGAAAGCGCTTGTTGCAATTTGCTTGTCAGTTTTTCCATTCGCATGGGGAAGACCTCGTAATTCGTGATAGCGCTAAGGTGGGGGCCGGACGAACGGGATTCAAGAGCTGTCTCGATCCTGGTTTGACCTAACTCAAACAGTTGAGCACGGATTTTGGTTGTGAGACTGTTCTCTAACGCTCATCGTAGTTGGGCTCAGTAGCACATTCAATGAAGCAAAATTTGTCTTTGAAGAATTACGCGATGAACTTGAGAGAGCCCAAACTACTACTCACCTTTCGACGCAAGCACCTTGCTGACTACAGCAGCAGCCTCTTCAGCACTAAGCTCCTTGGCGGGCACACGATGGTACATACCAACAGCCAATCGCAGCTGGCGCAGGAACGCGCGGCACTGGCCGCAGATCAGCAGGTGGAACGCGAATGCCAGACGCTGGCGCACACTCAGATGACCATCAACGTAGTCACTGGCTTGTTTGGTAATGTCACGGCAGTTCAGCATGGTCGGTCCAGATAGCTCAGCATTCACCGGTGAGCTGGTAATGATCCAGTACTTGCTGCAAGCGCAAACGGGCGCGATGCAGCAACACTCGTACATTAGAGTGCGTAAGTTGCAACATGTTACAAATTTGCTCCAAATCCACCTGATCCATGTCGCGCAGTTCAAAGACGGCTTTCTGCATAGGCTGCAGTTTGGCGATGTGGTGATCAATGCAGTTCTGCAGTTGTTTCTCTTCGAGCAGTGCTTCGGGTGTATTCATGTGCCAGTCAACCACAGCCTCTTGCCGGTGCCCGTCTTGCTTGAAACTGCTGTCGAACCACTCATCAAGACCGTCATTAGCCAGTTCTTCTTCCGCTTCATCAGCTTCTGCAGGGGCGTGGAAATTCGGCTTTTCCTTGCGCAAGCGCGCGATGCAGGCATGACGCACGATGGTATAGAGCCAGGTGCTGAGTGCAGCGCGGCCTTCATAGCCGGGCAAACCTTTCCAGGCTGAAAGCCAGGCTTCCTGCACAACGTCTTCGGCCAGCTCCACGCCAGCGATGGAGCCGGCAAAGCCTACCAATCGTTTATGAAACAGCTGCACCAGCCGGCAAAACGCCGGGTGATCCTGCTTTTTCAGGCTGGCCACAAAGGCCTCATCAAGTTCCGGTTTGACGCTCATTGAAAAATGTTTTCACTTGGTCGGAACAACGCAGAAGGCGCTGTCTCTAGGGGTATGCAGCAGCTTTGGCTGTACTGCTTTATACCAACCAACCCTTAATGAGGAAACCACCATGAACAAGAAAGTTATCATCAGCTCCGCAATTGCCACTGCGCGGCAAGTTATCGCTCGATGCACGGTTGAATTCACGTTGATCTGGAAAGCCAAATCACCCCCGCCCCAACAAAGCCCTCAACTCAATCACAGTAGCATTAGCCCGGGAAATATAGTTAGCCAGCACCAGTGAATGATTAGCAAACAACCCGAACGACGCCCCATTCAGAATCACCGGCGTCGACAGCGGCTCCTCAGCCTCTTCCAACTCCCGAATCACCTGCTGCAAATTCACCCGCGCATTTTTGTTGTCGAGCACCGAACCAAAATCATGCTCAATCGCATGCAAGAAAATCGTCAGCGCAAATGCGGTGCCGCGCGCTTCATAAAACACATCATCAATCTGCGTCCACGGCGTTTCCACTTCGCTTTGGCGCGGGCCAGGCCGCGACTGTGTTGCGCTGCTGTCGCTGCCCAAATCAGTATTAACACGCAACTGGCCAACACTGGCCGACAAACGCTGCGACAAACTGCCCAACCGCGACTCCACCACGCCCAGATAATCTGCCAGGTTATCGGCACGCGCGTAGAATTGCGCATCGTCCTTGTCATCATCCTGCAAGCGATGGCGATAGTGACGCAGATGCTCGACAGCATCGGCATACTGGCTTTCACTGGACGGGAACAACCAACGATCATTGGTCGACGACAGCAGTGGCTCGGCTTCCGACAGGTCCTTGTCTTCCACTGACTGCGTCAGTGAGCGCGAAAACTCATTGCGCAGTGCTCTGGACAAGTCACGGCATTGCACCAATACCCCGAACTCCCAGTTGGGCATGTTGTCCATCAGCACGCCCGGTGGCAGCACGGCGTTGGAGAGATAACCGCCGCGCTTGTGCAGCAGTTGATCGACCACCTGGATCAACGCATCGGTCGTCAAGGTGCCTACCACTACCTGCTCACCACGGCTGGCAGCGTCAGCTTGGGTGCGCACCACGCTGTCGTACAAGGGCACTTCCTTGTCCCACCACCACATCAGGCCCAGCATCACAGCCAGCAACAGCGCCAAGGGCGTGAGCAACAGCGTCCATTTGCCACGGGTGGTCAGCGAGAAACGTGAGCGGGTTGATT
Source organism: Gammaproteobacteria bacterium (assembly GCA_947377625.1). GTDB lineage: Bacteria > Pseudomonadota > Gammaproteobacteria > Pseudomonadales > Pseudohongiellaceae > CAILUG01. Next base: position 3,148 of record CANCGR010000299.1, read on the forward strand.
TGAATTCGCTTTGATCCATATTCCATCCTCTGGTTCAGGCACTGACTCGGAGTGATTTGCTCACCTTGGCATGCTACTCCAATCCCATCACTGCTAGAATTGATGTGCATCAGCACCTATATCAGGACACCCTATGAAAATAACAAGACTGCTCGGCCTGACCCTTTGCACCCTGCTCCCTGCCGGTTTTCTGTCGGCAGCAACCCCTGTCGGTGAAGACACCTTCACGTCGTTCTGCGCCAGTTGCCACAAGGCTGAAGCCAGCGACAAGATTCCTTCGGCCGGCATGCTGCGCCAACTCAACCCCAATGCAATTCTGCGCACGTTGACGGATGGCGCCATGCGCATCCAGGGCGACAGCATTGGCGCTGAAAAACGCGTGGCGGTTGCCGAATATCTGAGTGGTCAGAAGGTCGTTGAACAACCAGTGAATTTCACTGTCGGCATGTGTGACAAGATTCCACCGCTTACAACACCGGCTGCCGCCACCGTGTGGAGTGGTTGGGGCCTTGATGAAAAGAACAGTCGTTTTCAAAGCCAGACCGGCGGCCTTACCGCCGCCAATGTGTCGAAGCTGAAACTCAAGTGGGCGTTCGGCGTGCCGGATGTCACTTCACACCGCGCACAGCCGGCGATCTATGGCGACCGTCTCTACATGGGCAGCCAGACCGGCGTGGTGTTTGCGCTCAATGCCAAGACCGGTTGCACCTATTGGAGCTACAAGGCTGAGGCCAGCATTCGCACCGCGATATCGATGGCAGAGATCAGCGTGGCCGGCAAAAAGCACACAGTCGCCCTCTTCAACGACCTGAAAGCCAATGTCTATGCACTCGATGCCGAAACCGGCGTGGTGCTGTGGAAGACCAAAGTCGATTCGCATCAGGGTGCGATGGGCACGGGTGCAGTCAAGTATTACAACGGCCGCGTTTATGTGCCTACTGCAGGCTTGTCAGAAGAAGCTGCGGCCAACGGCAACTCGGCCTATGTGTGCTGCAGTTTCCGGGGTTCTGTCACCGCACTCGATGCCAACACCGGCAAGGAAATCTGGAAAACCTACACGCTGCCCGAGCCACAATTGATTCGCACACTGCCCGGCGGCAAGGAACTGCGCGGCCCGGCCGGCGGCTCGGTGTGGAACTCGCCCACCATTGATACCAAACGCAAGCTGATCTACTTCGCCACCGGCAACGCCTTTGTTGAACCGAAAGCTTCCACCACCAACGCCATCATCGCGCTCGAACTCGATACCGGCAAAATGGTGTGGGTGAACCAGGTGCTGGAAGGCGATATCTGGAGTGGTGGCTGCGAACCGGCGCTCGGCGGCAAACCTGACAACCCAGGCTGTTCCAACCCCGTCGGCCCCGACTTCGATTTCTCGGCTTCGCCAGTGCTCACCACTGCT
>CANCGR010000300.1 GCA_947377625.1 Gammaproteobacteria bacterium
AGGCTTGCTGGTAGGTTTGCAATACTGCTGGCGGCATACGCAAATCCTGCAAACCCAGTTGCCCGCTTTGTTTGTCCAGCAGACGCAACACCACGCGCTCACCATGGGCCGATGGCAACGTGGAAACACGGATGTCGAGTGCATGACCAGCCAGCCGCACACTGATGCGACCGTCTTGTGGCAAGCGTTTTTCGGCAATGTCGAGCTTGGCCATCACCTTGATGCGCGACACCAGCAAGGGCGCCAGCAGACGTTTGGGCGAGAGCACTTCATTGAGCACGCCATCGGTGCGAAAACGCACGCTGAGTTTGTCTTCATAGGTTTCGATGTGGATGTCGGAGGCGCGCTCACGCAAGGCTTGCGCAATCAGTGCATTGATCAGCCGTATGACTGGCGCACTGTCTTCGCCTTCCATCAAGTCGCCAGTGGTGGGGATGTCATCAGCCAGCCGCGCCAGATTTGTGTCGGCGCCGAGATCTTCGGCCATCTGCACCGCCTCGCTGTTGTCACGTGCGAAGGCGAGACCCAACTGCTGCTGGAATTCAGCGGCGCCGAGACTTTGCAATTGATAGTTGCCGTTGAGCACGCGCCCGAGTTCTGCCAACACCGAAGTTGACAGCCCCGGCTTGTGCAATACACGCGGCGGCGTGGTGCGGGCATCAAGCAACACGCCATGCTGCTGGCAATAAGTAAACGGAAACTGGGCCGGTATGCCGGCAATCGTTGGAGAGTGAGAGGCGGCAGTCATCGCAGCAACCCCGGTTATTGTTTGCCGGCCGGTTTGGCCACGCTGGTTTTGCTGCCGGTGTCTTTCTGCACAGCCTCGTTCTGCAACTCCTGCAGATGCTGCTGCCACTCGGGCAACAATGGCAGCGACTTGTTGTTGCCGGCGGTCTGTTCCAGTTGCTCGGCGCGAATCGCACTGTATTTGAGCGCAGTGGCGGCTTCCATCTGCCGGTTTTCGCGCAGTATGGTGGCGCGCAGGAACACGATCAGATGGGTCTTGGTCAGCGAGTTGGATGTGCTGCTGAACAAGCGACCGATGCCGGGAATGTCACCGAGCAGCGGCACTTTCTGGTCTGACTTGTTGAGCGAATCCTCCATCAAGCCGCCGAGTATCACGGTCTGGCCGTCATTGGCCAGCACGGTAGTGTCTATCTTGCGCTCGTTGGTGATCGGATTGTTGTTGAGCAACGCACTGCCCGCACCCAAGAGGCTCGACACTTCCTGCGACAATTGCAGCACCAGTGAATCCCCTTCATTGATGTGCGGTGTCACCCGCAACGTTACGCCGACATTCTTGCGTTCGATGGTCTGGAACGGATTGCCGGGATTCGATGAAGTATTGCCGGTGCTGGTGTAGGAGCCGGTAACGAACGGTACATTCTGGCCGACTGTGATCGTGGCCTGTTCGTTGTCGAGCGTCATCAGTGACGGCGTCGACAGGATGTTGGCCGACTTCTCGGTCTGCAGTGCCGAGATCAGCACATTGAAACTCAGATTGCTGCTCAGACGGCCGATGCCGAGCACCTGGCCTGGTGTGGTGGCGAGCGCCTGCGCCAGCGGCCCGCGTATATCGATGATGTTGCCATTGGCATCGCGCTGCTGGCCGGCCAGAGCTGCACCCACAATGGCTGCCGATGCTGCACTGCCGCTGCTGGAACTGCCGTAGGCGCCGTTGTCATTCTGGAACAGCCACTGCACGCCAAGATCGCGGCCACGATCACCGCTCAGCTCGACAATGATGGCCTCGACCAGCACTTGTGCCTTGCGGATATCGAGCCGCGCAATCACGTTCTTGAGTGTTTGCAGGGCTTCGGCATCGGCGGTGATGATCAACGAGTTGGTGGCAGTGTCGGCCACCACACTGTTGTTGCTGCCGCCGGCCGGAGCTGGAGCATCCTTGCCGGCAGGTGCGGCAACCGCATTGCTGAGAATGCCGTTGAGCAAGGGCGCCAGCGTTTCCGCGCGTGCGTATTGCAGATTCACCACATTGACCTTGCCGTCCTGCGTCAGCGGGCTGTCCAACTGGGTTATCAATGGCAGGTACTGGCGGATTTGCGCCTGTTCACCGCTGAGCAGTATGCTGTTGGTGCGCTCGTCGGCCACGATCTGCATCGGTGCCGCATTGGGAGTCGAAGCCGGACCGCGCAATTTCTGCAACAGCCCCACCACATCGGCAGCTGCAGCATTTTTCAGCGTGACGATCTGGGTCTGTTTAACCGCCGATTTGTCGATGAACTGCACCATGTTGCGGATGCGTTCGACATTGGCAGCGCTGTCGGTGATGATGATGGAATTGCTGGCGGCATAGGCTGTCATCTGCGCATCACCGGCTGCCAGCGGCCGCAGGATGGGCACCAGTTGTTCAGCCGATACATTCGTTACCTGGATTACCTGCGTCAGCACCTCATTGCCGGTGCCGGCGCTCTTGTCCAGATTCAATGGCACTGCCTGCTCGCGCGCGGCGGCGGCCGGCAACACCCGCACCACATCGCCCGCTTCCACTGCCGCATAACCATGTACTTTGAGTATCGACAGGAACAACTGGTAGAGATCGCGACGATTGACGGCCTTGCTGGACACCACTTGCACGTTGCCATGCACCGCCGGATCAACGACCAGGGTCTTGCCGGTGGCATCGGCCACGAACCGGATCAGTTCGCTGATATCAGCATCGCGGAAGTTGACGGTCCAGGTGGGTTCCGTTGCCGCTGGAGGTGGTGTTGCTGGCGGCTGTGCCTGCAGACAAGTGGCCGCCATGGCCAGTGACAAGGCCGACGCCAAACCTGCCCGTGTCAGGCGGGAGCGCAACGAACCAACTGGCAACGAGTATGCTTTCAAGGTCACTTCCGTATCAGGGAGCCAGTGTCATTTGCAATGCGAGCGGCTGGCCATCCCGCAATAGTGAAAATGATACGTCACCGGGCTTGTTCATCAAACTGTACAACTCGGGCAAATTCGCCATGTCGTTGAGGGCGATACCATTGATGGATGTCACGATGTCGTTGGATTTGAAACCAAGCTGGACGAAGTCTTTCAGCCGGTAACCCGGACTCAGCCGGTAACCCAGCAACTGGCCATTGGCCGCCGCCGGCGCCACTTCGATGATTTCTGCCAATCTGGCCGCCACTTTCCGCACTTGCTGGGGGGCGGCTTGCAGCAAGGCCGCAGCTGCACTGTTGCCGCCAGTTGCCGGATGCTCAGACTGGCCGTTGGTCTTGCCGGCATTTGCGGCAGCTTTTGCGGTTTTCTGACGGTTGTCAGCACCGTACAACCACAGGGCCTGTTCAATGCCATTGTTCCTGATGAGCACATGATCCCTGGCAATGCCGGCAAGGCTCACGCCAGCACTCACAGGCAGAATATCGCCACTTTTGTAGCTGTGCTGCTGGCCGTTGCTGATGATGAAAGCGATGCTGTTTTTGGGATCACTGGCGAGCACCACACCTTCCAGGCTCAAATCAAGGTCGGTGGTGGCCGCCTTGGTCTTGCCTGCGGCAGTGCCGGCTTGCATGGCCTTGCTGTCACCAAACAGCTTGAGCGACTGCACCGCCGCCAGATCCACCTCATTCGTGCCTGGACCTGCTTGCCGGGCGGGGCCGGCAGATACATCATCCACCATGGTCCCTTGCCAATGCATAAACCCGAGGCCGAGCCGCACTACCAGCGCCACTGCCAATGCCAGCACCGCCAGCGCAGGCCAACTCACGCGCCCGTAAGCCCGGAAAAGTGTCGCAGCTTGGTCTCGGTTGGCGGTCTGCAAGGGATGTTGTTCTTGTTACGGCAGGATAAGGGCAGCTTACCACATCCTTTTGCCGGTCACGGCTGCCCGACCTGTGATGAAAGATACTGCAGTTTGTTCAGTTTGCAGCCAGTTTTTCGCTGACAGCTGCCAGTCCGAGTTTGTATACTCGCGCCCTGTCTGAAGGCCCGCCAGTAGCGCCCGCAGTACCGGATTCAAGTACAAAAGTCAGTACAGGGAGTTGGAACAGGTAGCAGTAACAGGAAGTTGCCGGTATTTCTTGCGATTCGACGACCAGGAGAACCCCCCGGGGTTATGACCGCCGCCCAGAAATTGCTTGTCTACCAGTTTCCCGCTTGTGCCGAGCAGATGGGCTGCTTGCGTCAAAAATTGCGCGAAGCACTGGCACCCTGCGGGCAAAGCGATACAGTGGTCAACAACGTGGTGCTGGCGGTGGGTGAAGCCTGCACCAACATCATCCAGCATGCCTATGGCTCGAGCGACAAGGGCGATATCGTGGTGGAAGTAGAATGGCAAAATGGGAAGCCCGGCAGCAACGAAGCCCGCAGTCTGGTATTCAGACTGACCGACTTTGCCAGGCACAAAACCTGTGCAGAAGAAATGCGCTCACGTCCGCTGGATGAAATCCGTCCGGGCGGGCTTGGATGTCACATCATCAATGAAGTGATGGATGAAGTGGTGCTGAGGAACAGTGAGAGCGGCAGGGGCAATGTGCTCGAATTGCATAAACGTTTGTAGTGAACATTTGTAGCGAACATGTGTAGAGAACAACGGAAACCGTA
>CANCGR010000301.1 GCA_947377625.1 Gammaproteobacteria bacterium
CATCGCTGGCAGCGTTGCTGCGCACGCTGGTTGGCGTCAGCGGCGTAATTGAGCAGGGCAATGCCTTGCCGGAGTTTGATTTTCATTGCCCGCTGTTAAGCCTGCCGTTGGCGTTGGGCACTGACTTGAATTCACTTGCCGGCGCACACGCCTATCTTTTTGCCGACCCGGTAAAGTGCGAGCAGTGGGCGAAAATACTCGGCAAGAAAACCAGGCCACGCATCGGGCTGGTGTGGAGCGGCAAGGCAGTGCCCTGGTATGTTCACAATCGCAGCATCGCCTTGGCTGAGCTGCTGGCGAAGTTGCCCGCTGACTATCAATACATCAGTTTGCAAAATGAATTCCGCGAGAGCGATCTGCCAGCGCTGCCAATGTTTCCGCACTTGTTGCAATTCGGCGCAGCGCTCAAGGATTTCAGCGACACGGCAGCATTGTGCTCACACATGGATTTGATTATCAGCATCGACACCAGTGTTGCGCATCTGGCGGGTGCCTTGGGCAAACCCACGTGGATACTGCTGCCGTTCAACGCCGATTGGCGCTGGCTGCGGGAGCGCAACGACTGCCCTTGGTATGGCTCGGCCAAACTCTATCGGCAAACCCGGCGTGATGACTGGACCAATGTGTTGGCCGCGCTCAGCAAGGATTTGATGAATCGCTGAGTTGCACTGAGCTATTTGCGCTGAATCATTTGCACTCAACTACTTGCCGTGACCAACCACTTTTGCTGACGGATAGGCCTGCCAGTCGCAAGTAAAGGTAGCGCCCTTGGGCTGGCAAGCCTTGGGCCAGCCGTGTTGCTGCCAGTATTCCACGATGCCGGATTCCTTGAGCAAGTCCCTGAATTCTTCGTGCGTGCGCAGTTCATCGAACACCGGCAACCACAGCCAGAAAAAACCTTGCCATGAGGTTTGCAGCGATTCGCGCATGAAGTCCAGCGCGAGTTTGTCTTCACCAATCAATGCAGAAATCGCGCTGTAATAAACCAGCTCGGCGCCGATCTTGTTGTCCTTGTGCTGGAAGTTGCCAATAGCATTCAACACAAAAGCCTTGTCATCCAGATGCTGCAGCAATGTTTTCAGTTCGTCCGGAATATTGATGGCGCCGCCTACTTCCGCTATCGGCTCTCTTCTGCCCATGGCCAGAAAAATATTGACGGTATCGCCCCACCATTCCGGGCTCAGTTCTTCACCCAGCAAAAATTCCTGGCGTGCACGTTGCCGCTGGCCATTGAGCTCGTAGGCCATCAGCAGAAAACCGCGCGTGCTGAAATTGACTGGCTCCAGATCCAGATTCGCTTCATACAATTCCACCGCGCCTTTGAAGTCGCCAAGATTCAGCATGATGGCGCCAAAGGCTTTCATTTGTGCCAGCGGCACACCTTTCTTTTTAAGCTGCTCGGCAATGGCCATGGCTTGGCTCCATTGCCGGTTCATCGAGTAGATCGCGGCCTTTTGCAGATAGGCATCAACATTGTCGGGCGACAGCGCAATGGCTTTGTCGATGGATTCAAGCGCCAGTTGGTAATGCTGCGCACTGGACAGGCCAATGAGTGACACCGCCGTCATCACAGAGTTGACGTGCCCGAAATGAATCAGCGCATCGACGTAGTTGGGATCCAGATCAATCGCCTTCTTGCCCAGCGTCCACGCGGTCGGGAAATCCTGGTTTTTATGCGCATATTTGGCGGCCAGCAGAAAACGGTAAGCTTCAAAGGATTTGGTCGGATATTGCGCGATTGCGGCTTTTTCATCGGTCTTTATTTCTGCTTCAAGTGCGCGTGCCACATTGCTGGCGATGTCGCTTTGTATCGCGATCATGTCCAACAGATTTTGCGAGTCAGCGTCATAACTGGCAGCCCACAACGACAAGCTGGTGCGCGGATCCAGCAAGCGCAGATTGACGCGTGATTTGCCGCCGACCAACAAAATGCTGCCGGTCATGATCGATTCAACCCGCAAGATCTGTCCGATGTCGGCCATGGATTTGCCTTGCTCGGCCAGTGCTTGCACGCTGTCGCCAGAGAGCACTTTCAGGCTTTTCACTTTGGTCAGCTGGTTGATCAACTCGTCATGCAAGCCCAGCGAAAAGGCTTTTTCTTCCTGATCAGGATTGAGGTTGGAAAAAGGCAATATCGCGATTGAATTCGGAATGACGTTGAGAATGGCCGGCGCCTGTTGCTGCGCGAGGGTATGTGCACCGGTGCCTGTAGCGGCAACACCTGCAAACCGGGTAACACCCACGAGGATGCCGCCGATTGCCAGCACCGCCACGCAGGCGGCAAACAGCTGCTTGCGGTTAAACAGCTTGGCAATGGCGCCCGATGACCCGGGATTGGCCGGCAACATTGGTGGCTGGTCGTGATCTGTCGTCAGGCTGGCGGTGGCTGGCGCTTCGGCTGATTCTGCACACACTTCCAAGGCATCAACAAAGCAGTAACCACGACCGGTGACCGTTTGAATGATACGGCTTTGTGATTTCGGATCATTGAGCACTTTGCGCAGGCTGGAAATGGCCTGGTTGAGATTGTTCTCTTCCACCACATTGTTTGGCCACACGGCTTCCATGATGGCGTTTTTGGAAATGGTCTGCCCGCTGCGCGTCACCAGCAACACCAGCACTTCAAAGGCTCTGGAGCTCAAATTGACTGCTTCCCCGCCGGGGCTATAGAGCTTGCGGCAGAGCAAATCCAGCTTGTAACCGGAAAACAGAAAATGTTTCGGGGACTCGTTAACCATCATGACAACCTGATTTGCACTCCTGACCACCCAACAACCGCTTTTCAGAAAAATTCAGAAACTTTAAGACCGCATTCAAGCCTGCGCAGCGTTCATCCCCTAGTTTCGCGCCCGCATTAATTCTTCTCCCATGGCAATTAATGCAGGCCATCAAAGGGTTTAACGCCTTATGACCAAAAGCTGGGTTTGTTTTTTTGTTTTTGGCGATTGGACTTAATGATGACCATCACCGGGCAAATTCTCGTGAGACTTGCCCAGTGTTTTGCAGGTCATGCCAAGTGACGAACCGGCATGACCTGCACATTTTTTTGCTGGTTCGGGTTGCTGCATTTGCAATTCGCAGCGGCTCAACGAACACGGAGATACACACACTGGTCACATGTATCCAAGCATACCAGTCAACTCAACTCATAAACACTTAACTCTGCACCAAGCCTGATTTGCACCCTTTCGGTGCTGGCTGTGCTTGGCCAGAGAGTTCAAATAAAAACGGAGAAAAAATGAAAGCAACGCAACCGCAACACCGCGCCAACAAGCTACATCTGGGGATTGTCACCGCAGTACTGTCAGTCATTAACATGGGCTATGCCGAACTGGCACTGGCACAAAAGGACACACTTGAAGAAGTGGTCATCACGGGTTCGCGCATTGTGCGTCGTGACCTTGAGTCGGCCAGCCCCATCGTCACAGTCGGCAGTACAAATTTCGAAGAATCCAGCACGCTGGCAGTAGAAAGTGTATTGAACCAATTGCCACAGTTCGTTCCCACCAACACGCAGTTCAACACCTCTGATGTATTCCCCACCGCCACCAGCACGCCGGGCATTTCCACTGTCAACATGAGGGGCCTGGGTTCCAACCGCACACTGGTGCTGATTGATGGTCGTCGTGGCCAGCCGGTCAACTCAACGCTGGTAATCGACACCAACTCCATTCCGTCATCAGCGTTGGAAAGCGTTGAGATCATCAGCGGCGGCGCCTCTGCTACCTACGGTGCGGATGCGCTCGGCGGCGTCACCAACTTCAAACTGCGCAACAAATTTGAAGGCATGGACCTGCAGTTTCGCACTGGTGTCACCGAAAAGGGCGATGGCAAGGAAGAACGCATCAGCATGTTGCTGGGCTCCAGCTTGTCTGACGGCCGTGGCAACGCCATGCTGGGTGTTGAATGGACCAAGCGTGGTGAAGTGCTCGGCATCGATCGCGACTTCTATACGCAAGCTCTGAAAGATCCCAACACCAACTCCGGCACCAACGGCCGCATGAACGGTTTCGCTTACGAGCCTGGCACCAACCGCCCCTCACAGGCCGTGACCAACTCGCTGTATCCCGAGCGCCCGGCTGGTTACAACGTGCCCAACAGCACCAACTTTTTGTTCAACACTGACAGCACCCTTTACAAGCAAGAGCTCAAGGGCCTGGGCTTCAACGGCGACATCGTCAATGACATCAACTACAAGATCCGCCCGGACGGCACGCTGATCCAGAACAACCTGGACCTGCGTTATTCAAGCCCGATGGATCGTTACTCGGTGTTCGGCAAAGCCAACTACAAATTCTCGGACAGCGTCGAAGCTTACTCGCTGATCAATTTCGTCAGCACCACCAACAGCCAGGTGTTGCAGCCCAGCGGCGCGGTGGGCGGCTTCGGCGCCACCATTCCTTACGGCAATGGCCTTTATGGTCCTTCGCGTGCGGCCAACGGCTCCACGCTGCCTGAATATCTGAGCGGCGGTGCTTATGGGCTGAACTGTCCTGCGACAGGTGGCTGTACCAACTCCCAGGCCTTCCCGGTGCCTGCTGA
>CANCGR010000302.1 GCA_947377625.1 Gammaproteobacteria bacterium
ATTTTCGAGCATGTGTATTTTGCACGCCCCGATTCCCGCATTGATGGCGTGTCGGTTTATTCCTCTCGCCTCAAGATGGGCGAGAAACTGGCGAAGAAAATCATGCGCGAACGCCCGGATCACGGCATCGACGTGGTGATTCCGATTCCTGACACCAGCCGTACTGCCGCCGTCGAACTGGCCAATGCACTAGGCGTGAAATTCCGCGAAGGCTTTGTCAAAAACCGTTATATCGGCCGTACTTTCATAATGCCGGGCCAGAGCCAGCGCAAAAAATCCGTCAAACAGAAACTCAATGCAATCCCGCAAGAATTCCAGGACAAAAATGTGTTGCTGGTGGATGACTCCATCGTGCGCGGCACCACCTGCAAGCAGATCATCGAGATGGCGCGTGAAGCCGGCGCCCGCAAGGTATTTTTCTGTTCGGCGTCACCGCCAGTGAAATATCCCAATGTGTACGGCATCGACATGCCGGCTGTCTCTGAACTGATTGCCCATGGCAAGACCGTGGAAGAAGTGCAGAAAGCCATCGGCGCTGACTGGTTGTTGTTCCAGGATCTGTCCGACCTGATCGATGCCTGCACCGCTGAAATCCTGCCAATGGATTTCGAATGCTCGGTATTCAATGGCGTCTATGTGACAGGCGATGTCACCGAACAATATCTGGCCACCCTCGAAGCGCGTCGCAATGATTCAGCCAAACACAAAAAAGACAGGGAGCAGGACATGTTCGGTGTGGAAACAGGTGATGAAGAAGAGGGCCAGCTGGCCCTGCACAGCAACGGTTAGGATCACACCATGAATATGCCGATGTCGCCCGTCAGTAACCTGCAGGAAAAAGTGGAACAAGCAGTGACTGAGGTCGGCAAGGTCGTGCTGGGCAAAGACAAGCAGATACGACTGGCTTTGTGTTGCCTGTTTTCCGGCGGGCATCTGCTGATGGAAGACAAACCAGGCATGGGCAAGACCACGTTGTCGCAAGCGCTCGCCCGTACCTTCGGTCTGCAGTACAGCCGCATCCAGTTCACCAGCGATTTGTTGCCAGCCGATATTCTTGGCGTGTCGATCTACGACCAGAACAAGGCGTCGTTTACCTTTCATAAAGGCCCGATCTTCAGCAATCTGGTGCTGGCCGATGAAATCAACCGCACCACTCCCAAAACCCAGAGCGCCTTGCTGGAGGCGATGGAAGAGGGCAAGGTGTCGGTCGATGGTAATACCCGCGATTTGCCGCATCCTTTCTTCGTGATCGCCACCCAGAACCCGGTGAGTTTTTCCGGCACTTATCCGTTGCCGGAATCCCAGCTCGACCGCTTCCTGATGCGCCTGAACATCGGTTATCCCGACCCAGTGGCCGAGCGTCAATTGCTGCTCAACCATGATCAACGTTCCAAGCTGGTGAACATCCAGCAAACCCTCTCTGCAGATGATGTAAGTGCAGTGCAGGCGGCGATCGCCACCGTGCAAACCACCGACACCCTGCTCGACTATGTGCAGCGTCTGGTGGCCTATACGCGGCAGGACGATAAATATTCCTTCGGTTTGTCGCCACGTGGCGCCCAGGCCTTGATGCGTTGTGCCCGCACCTGGGCCTTGATGCATAACCGCAAGCATGTGCTGCCGGAAGATGTGCAAACCGTATTGCCCTCGGTGGTGGATCACCGCTTGCGTTCAGTAGCGGATACCTCCGGCCGCAATGCAGAGGCCTATTCACAGCGCTTGTTGACCGAAGTCGACGTTCTTTAGCGCAGCGGAAGACAAGGCGCATGCAAATCGCAGCAGCTCCCGCCAGAACCACACTCAGAGCCAGTCTGCTGCACGCCTGGCGTCAGCATTTTGCGTTCTGGGTCGAGCGTCGTATCCCGCCGGCACGCAACATTGTGCTCACGCATCGCAACATCTTCATCATTCCCAACAAGCAGGGTCTGGGTTTTCTGCTGGTGCTGGGCTTGATGTTCATCGGTGCCGTCAACTACGAAATCAGTCTGGCGTTTGCGCTGGTGTTCTTGTTGCTCGGCGTATTTATCCTGTCGATCTTCTATACCTTTCGCAATCTGGCCGGGCTGCATTTGTCGGCAGTGCCTGGCTCTTCGGTATTTGCCGGCGAGAAAGCCGAGATCGTCGTCATCCTCAATCGCCATGGCCAACGCAGCTATGAAAACGTGCAGGTGAGCTTCAAAGGCTCGCGCAAGCTGGCCTGTGATCTGCTGGATGCTACCGAGCAACGTCTGGTGCTGTATGTGCCAACCGCGCAGCGCGGCTACTTTGCGCCAGGCCGACTGGTGGTGGAAACCGTGTTCCCGCTCGGCATCTGTCGCGCGTGGTCGTTGCTGGATCTGGACTTCAGGACGCTGGTTTATCCGCGCCCGGTGGAGTGTGATCTCGACTGGATACTTGCCAATCAACAGCACAGCGGCAATACCACGGTCGTGCGAGGCAATGACGACTTCCACGGCCTGCGTGATTACCGTGAAGGTGATTCTCTCAAGCATGTGGCGTGGAAAATCCTGGCGCGTGGCCAGGGCATGTATACCAAGGAATATTCCAGCAACATCGATGAAAAAATCTGGCTGCGCTGGGACATGTTTGCTGATCTTGGCGTTGAAGAACGCTTGTCACGACTGTGCTGGTGTGTGATCAAACTGGACACGGCCGGTATCGATTACGGCCTTGATCTGCCGCATTTCAAATTGCCGCCTGCCAAGGGTCAGGTGCAATACTCACAGGCGCTGCAGGCGCTGGCGTTGTTTGGTTTGCCGGCAGCGGCGCCTGTATGAAGAAGTCGAAAACAGCCACACCGGCTACACCAGTAGAAATTTTCCGGATTCCCCGCGTTGCCTTTGCCTGGCTACTGGTGTCGGTAGTGACAGTCATCATTGTGCACATTGCGCGTATGCCAATATGGCTGATCGGCATCTGCGCGCTGTGCATATTTGGCCGTGTGCTGATCTGGCAGGGTCGCATGTCGCACCCGGGCAGTCGTATCAAGCTGGCCGTGGTGGCATTGATGGCGGTATTGATCATTGTCCAGTACGGCCGCAATGTGTTTTCCACTGATGCTACCGTTGGTGTGCTACTGGTGGGCATTACCCTCAAGCTGCTGGAGATGTATCAGCGGCGCGATGTGTTGACGGTGATCTACCTGTGTTATTTCACGCTGGTGGCCGAGTTCATTTATTCACAGTCGATACCGGTGGCGTTCTATGCAGTGCTGGCGACAGTCATCATTACCTCGGCACTGATCTCATTGAACCAGAGTGCAGAAGCGCAGCGGCCCTGGCGCACCGCCAAACTCGCTGCTCTGATACTGGCGCAGAGTGTGCCGCTGATGGCGGCGTGCTTCCTGTTGTTCCCGCGCATCAGCCCGTTGTGGTCGGTGCCCTTGCAATCCAAAAGCGGTGTCACTGGCCTCAGTGAGAGCATGGCGCCTGGTGATATTGGCGAGCTGGCGCGCTCAGCCGAAGTAGCGTTCCGCGTGAAATTTACCGGTCAGGCGCCTGATTACACTGAACTCTATTGGCGCGCGCTGACGCTGGATGATTTCAACGGCCGCCAGTGGCGACGCGGTTTGACGCTGGATCTGCCGCAATTTCTCGGCCCCAATCCCAATGACATGCGTCCGTGGTTCACTAATCTTGAATATCAGGGCAGGGCCGTGCAGTACAACGTGATCCTGGAACCAACCTATCAAAACTGGATTTACACATTGGCGCTGCCGCAAATCCGCGATGATCGCATGTTGATGGGGCGCGACTTGCAGGTGAGTACGATCCGCCGCATTACGCAGCGCTATACCTATGATGCCCGCTCCACGCTGGATTACCGGGCGGATACCGAAGACGGCGGCCTCACACAGCGTCGTGCCCGCCGAGTGCCAGGTGACAGCAATCAGCGCGCGTTTGCTTTCGCTACCGAGCTGCGCAAATCAGTAGACAGCGATACCGCCTATATCCAGGCGGTGCTTGATCACTATCGCAGCGAGAAATTTTTCTACACCCTTAGTCCGCGTACCTTGGGCAACAATCCTGTTGATGAATTCCTGTTCGATACCCGAGAAGGCTTTTGCGAACACTACGCCAGCAGCTTCACGTTCCTGATGCGCGCAGTCGGCATTCCGGCACGTGTCGTCACTGGCTACATGGGTGGTGAATACAATCCCTTCGACAGCACACTGACCGTGCGGCAATACGATGCGCATGCCTGGTCAGAAGTATGGTTGCCCGGCCAAGGCTGGCAACGTGTGGATCCCACGGCGGCAGTAGCACCCCAGCGCATCAGCCAGGGCAGCAACTTTGCTCTGAAGCAGGAAAAGGAATTCATGAACAACGAGGTGTTCTCGCTGATGCGCTATCGCGATTCCAAATTGCTGAACGATTTGCGTTTGCAACTTGAAATGATGGACTACGCGTGGAACCGCTTCGTGCTCAACTACAACCAGGATATGCAATTCCAGCTGTTCAACCGTTTGTTTGGCGCAGTAACCCGCATGAAGATCATACTCA
>CANCGR010000303.1 GCA_947377625.1 Gammaproteobacteria bacterium
AGATATCGCTTTGAATTGGCTTTGACGTGCAGCCACTGCAGCGGGATTGGCAGAACATGCAAGTTGCAGTGCTTGCTCCAGCATTTCCAAAGCCTGTGAAGACGAGCCGGCAATCGCGAGATCCATCTGGAAACCGCGCACCGGATAACGCGCAAACATCGGATCAGGCGCAATGTGAATCAGCTTGGCTTCGGGCAGGGGACTTACCTTGCTCGGCCACCACGGCACTTCGCAATCGAGTGCTACTACAGCATCCGCCTTCGCTATGGCTTCGGCGGGATGAATGCCGAGGAACATCGGGTGATTGGTCGGGATATTGAGTTCGCGCGCGCCAGGCTCGCCGGGCATGGCCACGCCGATGCCGTAGGTTTCTGCGATGCGGCTCAGGCGGGCTACGTTAGCAGGATCTCGGCCGCTGCTGGAGGTAATGATCAACGGAAATTTTGCTTCACTCAGCCACTGCGCAGCTTGCTTGATGCCGGCAGTAGACGGCGTCGCCGGTAACGAGCCCAGCTCGCGCGCACGTGGTTTTGGAATTTCCTTGTCAGTAACGTCGCCCAACACTTCACGCGGCATGCACAGATAAACCGGGCCTTTGGGTTCGCTCATCGCGATGTCTAGCGCACGGCCCACAATTTCTTCGGGAGCCTGGCCGGGGCGCAGTTCGTAATCCCATTTCACCCATTCGCGCACGCTGCCGCCTTGATCAAAACTGTCCTGCCCCCAGTGAATGCTGGCGTTGCGTGAACCGATGTGGCCAGTCTCAGTGCTCGGCGTGCGGCCTGCAGTCAGCAGAATCGGCGCCTGATCACGTGCAGCATTCATCAAGCCACACAGCGCGTTGGCAGTGCCCACTGTCACATGCACCATCACGGCAGCAGGTTTGCCAGTAGCAAGGAAATAACCATGCGCCATCGAGATCGCCACGTTCTCATGCGGAATCGTCAGGAAATCAGGGGTTTTTATGCCGGCATTCTTCGCAGCCACCAAGGCTTCAATGATCGGCGCCGTGTCAGTGCCCGCGTTGGCAAACACATAGTCAATGCCGCGATCGAGCAGTGCTTGCAGATAATTGGACGCGACAGAACGGCTTTGATTGCTCATGGGGAATCCTGACAAATCGGAACGGGTTGCTATGGCTTTTGTGATGACTATTGTTGTGACTCAGAGCGGGCTGACATAGCGGCTGACCACTGGCGCTGTGCCCGACACCAACAAGGTCTTTATTCTGGTCTGAACCTGTGCGTCATGCTTGGTGATTCTCTCATGCTGGCGCAGATGATCAAGCCAGGTATTGACCACATAGGTCTCCACAAAAACGCCAGGATTTCCGGAATCCTCAAAAATCTGCCAGAAAGTGGCGCCATCACGGCGACGTGCGCGGCCGAGCAGTTGTATTTCCGCCAGAAACGCCGGCTTTTGATTGGCATCAACCTGATAACTCACACTGATCATCACCGGCCCCTGCTCGTGCTGCACGGTAAGCACCGGCTCAGGGTTGTCCCAATGTTTGGAAGGTGTGTGATCAAGCTGGGCATTGCCACTCACTGGCCAGCGCCGCGTATAGAGAGTAGCAACCACCACGCCTACTGCTGCTGTCAGCAATGCAGTGCGTATCGATGTGAACTCGGTAACGCTGCCCCACACCACCGGCCCAATCGCCAGCGAGCCCATGAAAAACATCTGGAAGATCGCGATGCCACGTGAACGCACCCACGCTGGCAATGCCGTTTGCGCCGACATCTGCGCGCAAATCATCACCGTGATCCACGCCGCACCACACAGCGCCAGCGTCAATAATGCCAACGCATGAACAGGCACGAGCGCGGTGAGAGCGATGCCACAACTGAACACGACGGCCGCCATCGTCAACAATTGATCCGGGTTCATCAGCTTGCGCAAGCGCGGCTGCAGCAAGCCGCTGATGATGGCGCCAGTGCTGATGGCGGCATAAAGATTGGAGTAGGTGGTTTCGTCACCTTCCAGCAGGTTGCGGGCAATCAGCGGCAACAGTGCCCACATGACACTCGCAAAGAAATAGAAACTGACGCTGCGAAATATCGTCGCTTTCAACGCCGGCGAGTGCCATGCATAACGAAAGCCGGTGCTAACCGCCGACAGGAATTTTTCGGGTGGCAAGGTAACCGGCGGTGGCACCCGCTTCCATTGCCACAGCACCACAATAATGAACACAAAGCTGACGGCGTTGCACGCAAACACCACACCAGCACCACTCAAGCGCAGAATTTGCCCGGCAATCAGCGCGCCAATCACGCGTGACAGATTCACGCCCAGCGTGTTGAGGCCAATCGCATTTTGCAGATCATTGCGAGTGACCAGTTCCGGAATAATACCCTGCCACGTGGGCATGATCATCGCCATGCCCGCGCCGAGCAGCAGCGTTAGCGCGAGCAAGCTCCACGCGGTGATAAGGCCCGTGAGCGTCAACACTGCAATCGCAATCGCTACCAGCGCCATGCCGATGTTGCCCATCATCAAATACAGGCGCCGATCAAAAATATCGGAGAGGGCACCCGACGGCAGCAAGATCAAAAACGCCGGCAGTGACGTGGCCGTTTGCATCAGCGCCACCACCACTGCCGAATCGGTGAGCGAAGTAATCAGCCAGCCAGCGCCAGCATCATGCATCCACGAGCCGATGTTGGACGTGAGCGATGCCAGCCATATCCAGCGGAACACCGGGTTCTTCAGTGGCGACCACAGCGACGACTGGCTTGGTGCGGGGGCGGCTTGGCTCATAAAGTCTCGTACGGTGATTCAGCTGCCATGCTGGCATCCAGTTTGCGCAGAGTCGGGCTCAACAAGTAGAACAGTGCCACGATTGTGAGCAAGATCAAGCAGGCGCCGAAGATCGTGTAAGGCACGCCGAAATGTTCGGCGGCAAACGCCACAGGCAACACACCTAGCGGCGTCAGCCCCAATGACAGCATCAACATGCTCGACATGCGGCCGCGCACTTCATTGTGCGCCAGCAACTGCACGATGGTAGTGTTCATCGTTTGCTGCATGTCGGCCATCATGTTGGCACACAGCAGCAGAATCAACGCCAGCCAGAACACCGGGCTCAGGCTGAACGCCGCCAGAAAGCAACCGAACAACGCAGCCGAGCACATCATCCAGCGCGTGCGATGTTTACCGCTGCTAAGGCGCGCCACTGTCAAAGCGCCAGTGATGCCGCCGGCACCCACCATCGCCATCAACATGCCAAGGCCGTTCTCGCCGACTTTCCACACATCAGTGGCAAACACCACCAGCATGCTGTGCACCGGCAGCGTCAACAGCAGCGGCGGAATACCAAACAGTATTACCAGCCTGATCGGCCGGTTCTTGCCGATATAGGTAAAGGTATAAGTCACGTCAGCCAGCAAGGATTTTTTCGATTTCTGATCAGGCATCGAGCGCGGCAGCATGAAGGTAGTGATGGTTGCCACGATGTGCATAAAGATCGCCACCGCATAAGCGCCAGACAGCGTCAGCAACGGAATCAGCATGCCCATCATGGCCGGGCCCACAAAGCGCCCTACGTTCATGATTGCACTTTGCAAAGCCATGGCATTGCCCAGCACCTCGCGCCCCACCATGCCGTAGATCATGGCGGCGCGCGTTGGCATCACAAACGGAAACATCACGCCCATGATAAAGGTGCTCAACAGCAGCACCGGAAAGGTCAGCACGTGCAGCAGAATCAGCGTCAGCAGCAGCAACTCGTTGCCCATGATCAGCGTCTGCGTAATGATCAACAGGCGTTTGCGCTCCACCCGGTCAACAATGGCGCCGGCCAGGAATGAGGTGACTACCATAGGCACTGCCGCTGCCAGATTCACAAAACCCAGCGACAGTTCACTTTTGGTCAGCTCCCACGCCAGCAACGAGCGCACCAGCAACTGCCCCTGCATGCCCAGCATAAAACTCAGCACAGAGCCGATCAGCCAGCGAAACTGCACGTTGGCAAGCGATTCAAAACCCTTGGGCATGCGACGAGGCGCTGCCGGGGAGGGAGTGGTAGTTGGCTCAGACATGGAGGTGGTGCGGATGGTGTGGCTGAAAGGCGGCAATTCTACGCGAAGGCCCGCGCCGGGGCATGTAAAAAACCCGCTAAACCGGCCCGTGTATTTGTGGGGCGGCTTGGGTATGATGCTGCCCACGTTGTGAAGTCACCTGTAAGGCGCCCGTAGCTCAGCTGGATAGAGCGTTGCCCTCCGGAGGCAAAGGTCAGAGGTTCGAATCCCCTCGGGCGCGCCAAAAGCTTAAGCCTCCATAGAGTGAGCGCTTAGCGCGCAGCAATCCCCGCGGGCATTGTGCGAGGATTTCACGTAACCTGTTTATAGAGTTCTGCTTAACACACCACTTTCCGCGCGCGTAGCTCAGCTGGATAGAGTAACTGGCTTCGAACCAGTTGGTCGGGGGTTCGAGTCCCTCCGGGCGCGCCAGATTGCGTTTTGCGCTTTAGTCAGTAGCTTGCCTAC
>CANCGR010000304.1 GCA_947377625.1 Gammaproteobacteria bacterium
CAGATCATTTTCAGCAACCATAAAATTTACTGGGATTTGTTCACGTACATATTGTTGGCGCTGGCCTTCTTCGTTTACTTGACCTCTGTATCCTTCATCTACATCACTTGGTTCGGCGTCAGTGAAACCCGGTTCGGCTACCTGTTTGCCTGCTCGGCAGCGGCACTCATCATTGCCAACTTCACCAATCGCCAGCTCGTGTCAAAAATAGGCTCACGCCTTATGTTGCAGCGGGCGTTGGCGGGCGGCGCTGTGTTTGCGATTTTGTTGTTGGTGCTGATGGCGCTGGGCGCCGGGTTGGTGCTGACTGTGCTTGATTTCTTTTTTATGGTCGGTTGCCTCGGCATAGCGTGGGTCAACGCCGACTCACTGGTGATTATGGAATTTCCGCAGCAGGCCGGTTCAGCTACAGCAGTGATTGGAACTTTACGTTTTGGTTTTGGCGCACTGGCCGGGCCTTTGCTGGCTGTAACTTACACCGGCACACCGATGCCGGTGGCGATCTTGCTGGTGTTGTGTTTGGCAGGTGCCGGCGCGATTCAATTGCTACGCGCGCGGCACCACCGTCAACAATCCCTGGATCTCAATAGCCAATAGTGAATCTGGCTTGCAGATTTTTACCCTGCTCCAGTTCGTCCACCATCGCGATGGCGTAATCATCGTAGGAAATCTTGCTGACACCAGCAGCATCCTTCACTACCACTTCACCACCAAGGCGAAACTTGCCGGTGCGTTCGCCGGGGCCAATTTGCGCGGCTGGTGAAAAGAAGGTCCAGTCGAAATCTTTTACTTCTCGCAGCAAGCTCAAAGTACGAATGCCTTCCATGATCGGTGCTTTCCAGGCGGGTGGCAGCTCGATGGTTTCGATGATTTTCTTGCCGCCTGGTTCAGTTTGCAGTGAAGCCGCGCCGCCCACCATCAGAAAGCGTTTGACACCGGAAGCTCGCACAGAAGCGATCAACTGCTCGGCCTGGTCAGGAATGAAACTGGCAGCACTGATAATGGCGTCATGGCCTTTCAACACTTCTGCCATTGCTTGTGGGTTGGTGAAGTCACCCGTTGCCGTAGTCATGCCGGCAACGGAAATTTTTTCTGGATTACGCGCGATGCCGGTAACCGTATGGCCGCGCTGCAGCAACTCTGCTGCGATCTTGCTGCCGATTTTGCCGCTGGCGCCTATCAAAGCCACTTTCTTGCCCATGTTCTGTTCCCCTCAATCGTTGGTGTGTTTCAGAAAAAATTTAATGTTGTTTATTCACCCGGCTGCCAACCGGAAGTGATCGGATAACGGCGGTCGCGCCCAAAGCCGCGTTCACTGATGCGCACACCGACTGGTGCCTGCCGCCGCTTGTATTCATTGCGATCAACCATGCGGATTACTTTTTCCACCACCGCCGGCTCGAAACCTTGCTGGCAAATCACTGCCATGCTTTGATCCTTGTCGATGTACAGTTCAAGGATGCGATCAAGCTCAGGATAGGGCGGCAGATTGTCTTCATCCACTTGTCCTGGCGCCAGCTCCGCGGAAGGCGCGCGCTCAATGACCCGCTGCGGAATTACGACACCCAGTGAATTGCGATACTCCGCCAACGCGTAGACCAGCATTTTCGGCACATCTTTCAACACATCGAAACCACCGGCCATGTCACCGTACAGTGTTGAATAGCCCACCGCCATTTCACTTTTGTTGCCGGTGGTCAGCACCATCAAGCCATGCTTGTTGGAAATTCCCATCAGCAACACACCACGACAGCGTGCCTGCAGGTTCTGCTCGGCCAAATCTGCTTGGGTGCCGGCGAACTCACTGTGCAAGCCCTGCATGAAAGCGTGATACATCGGCGCGATCGGAATCACACTGTAGTCAACATGCAGCAGCTGCGCCTCGGCCGCTGCATCTTCCTGACTTATCGCAGCCGTGTAGTCGAACGGCATCATCACAGCTTTGACGCGATCTTTGCCGATGGCATCCACGGCCAACGCCAGCGTCAATGCTGAATCAATACCGCCTGACAGCCCCAGCACCACGCCTTTGAAACCGTTTTTGTTGATGTAATCGTGCAAACCCAGTTTGAGCGCCGCATACAGCTCGGCTTCGTTTTGAAGTAAAGGTGCTTGTACGCCCGCATGCACTTCAGCTTTGATTATTTCTTGTTGGTTACGGGCAAACGACACAGCAACAATCGGCACATCCGCGCTGAATTGCGCTGCGTGCACCTTCACACTGCCATCTGCCGCCAGCGCCATCGAGGCACCGTCAAACACCAGCTCATCCTGGCCACCGACCTGATTGACATAAATCAGCGGCAAGAACGTCTCGGCGATGCGCTGTCGCATGCACTTCAGACGCTCCTCATATTTGCTACGACTGTAAGGAGAGCCATTGATGTTGATCACCAACGCAGCGCCTGCCGCTGCTGCTTGTTGCATCGGTTCGGGAAACCACAGGTCTTCACAGATCGTGAACGCTATCGGCAAACCATTGAAGTTGAGCACCAGTGGTTGTGTGCCTGCTTCGAAATAACGCTTCTCATCGAACACCTGGTAATTGGGCAGGCATTGCTTGCTGTAGCAACCGATGATCAAACCATCTCGTATCACTGCGAGACGGTTGTACAACTTGCCATCAATGCGCTCCGGATAACCTACCACCAACGCAGTCGGCAGTTTGGCCGCACACAACTCTTGCAGCGCTTTTTCAATGCGCACATCAAGACTCTGCCGCAACAGCAAGTCTTCGGGGGGATAAGCCGTAAGCACCAATTCGGGAAACACCACCAAAGACACTGCTTGCTGTGCCAGCACTTTGCGTGCTGTCGCCAGTACCAGCTGGGTGTTGCCGGGAATATCGCCCACGCGTGGATTGATCTGGGCCATGGCAACTGTAATTTGGCTGGTATTGCTGGCGTTGGTTGGCACCGGGGGACTGTCTCACTGCATCAAGGTACGGTATTGTCCGCGATTACAGGGTTGCTTGGCAAAATGGTGTCTGCATGGGTTTGGTAAGACTGGCGATTTATCTGTTCATCGGTTACTTCATTTGGCAGTTTGTCAAAAATTACCTGCGCAAACAGGAACTGCAGCAGAAACGTCAGTCCGAGCGCAGCCAGCAGAGCCCGACCGTCATCGTCAAATGTGAGCAATGCCAGTTGCATTTGCCCCAGAACGAAGCTCTTGCTGTTGACGGCCACTGGTTTTGCGGCAATGAGCACAGGAACCTCTGGCTCAAGCAACAGCGGTAAAACCTATGGCCGCATGGTACGACAACTATTTTCTGCAATTCGGTGGTGAAACTGCTACCCGTCAGCAGAACCGGCAGATCATCACTGTCTACAATCTCTATCGGTTCGTGCTCGCGCTGATCCTGCTGATCAGCTACTACCTTCGATCCAACACTTCACCGCTGGGCTCGGTTGACTCTGAGCTGTTCCTGCGGCTAACCATCATTTACGCCGTTTTCAATCTTGCCACACTGTTAATGCCGGCAAGACTGCAGGACAGCCTCAACGGCCAGTTGTACTTTGCGTCGATCATTCTCACCGACATTGTGGTGCTGGAAATGCTTTGCTACTCAAGCGGAGGTTTCAGCAGCGGTATCACGCCGCTGTTGATCCTGCCGGTTGCCAGCGGCAGCCTGCTGTTTGGCATCAAGATCAGCACGTTTTTCGCCGCGATTGCATCAATCGCGTTGATCTTCGGCGAGTTCTACCACTTCATTACCGCCCCTTTGTCGGAAGAATATTATGTGCAAGCCGGCTTGCTGGGTTTGCTGCTGTTCATCACCGCGCTGAGCATACAGACAGTAGGAGCGAGGATTCGCGAGAAAGACCTGATCAACCGCCGCCAAGCCATCAGCATCGAGGCCCTGCAGCAGATCAACGACCAAATCATCCAGCGCATGCAAACCGGCATTGTGGTGCTGGATCAGGAAGAAACCGTGCTGCATTGCAATGACGCTGCTCGCAGCTTCCTCGCGATGAATGCAGCAGAAACCACCGCCCTGGCAATTCCGACGGTATTGCATGAACAACTGCATTCCTGGCTTCACCATCCGGAAAATCGCCAGGTGAAATTCCGCTTGTCGAACCAGAGCCCTGAAATCCAGGCCAATTTCAACTATCTGCAGACTGGCAACAGCGTCAGCATCCTGATCTTCCTGGAGAACTACAGCGAACTCAGCAGTCGTGCCCAGCATTTGAAGCTGATGTCGCTCGGCAGATTGACGGCCAGCATTGCCCATGAAATACGCAACCCGCTCGGCGCCATCAGTCATGCGGCCCAACTGCTGAGCGAATCGTCGCAGCTGCAACGGGAAGAAGCGCGCTTGCTTGGCATCATCAACACCCACAGTCTGCGCATGAATGAAATCATCCAGAACGTGTTGGAATTGTCACGTCACAAAATTGCCGAGACTGAAAAAATTGAACTGGGTACGTTCATGTTGCGTTTTGCTGAGCGACTCAAAACCGCCTACAAATATCCGGTTCATT
>CANCGR010000305.1 GCA_947377625.1 Gammaproteobacteria bacterium
GGATGCAGATGCAGCATCCTGGCAAGGATGAATTGCTGGAACTGGCCGATGAAGCCTATTTCATACCCGAAAGCACCGGGCTGCCTACCCAACTGGTGAACTTCCAGAAAAAACGCAAACGCATGGCCATCGTCGTCGATGAATACGGCGTTGTTATCGGTGTAGTCACACTCGAAGACATCCTTGAAGAAATCGTCGGCGACTTCACCACCAATCTTTCCGAAGAAACGCCGGAAATCTATCCGCAGGACGATGGCACTTATGTGCTGGACGGCAGTACTTCGGTACGCGATTTGAACCGGGCGCTGGGCTGGCATTTGCCCATCGACGGCCCCAAAACGCTGAATGGACTGTTAATGGAAGAGCTGGAAAGCATTCCCGACAACCAGATCGGCCTGCGTCTGAACGGCTACTGTGCGGAAATTTTGCAGACCACCGACAACCAGATCAAATCAGTACGGATGTGGGCAGCCGCAAGTCCTGGCAGCGAAGATCATGCTGAAATGCAAGCCAACCTGTACGACTGACAGCGAGCCGATGTCCCCGCCCCCCTCATCCCGTTCAACCACCAAAGTTATCCGCTGGCGCGATGGCGTTCGTACGGAACTTGATGACACACTCGCCGTTGAAGAGCCGCTTGAAATAAGACTAGGTTATCGCGACTCGCGCAAAGGTCGCGTTCACAAAAGCATTGCCATCACGATGCGCACGCCTGGCGATGACATCGCACTGGCGCTGGGCTTTCTGTATAGCGAAAGCATCATCAGCACTCTCGATCTTGTCGTCTCGCTGGAACAGTCAGCAGAAAATGTCATCAGAATTGAATTGCACGATGACGCCACCTTTGATGCCGTGCGGCTGGAAAGAAATTTTTATGTCACGTCAAGTTGTGGCGTGTGCGGCAAGTCGTCACTGGAGAGTCTGAGCCTGGCCGGCTTTTCTACCGTGCAGGACGACAGCTTTCAAGTTTCACTGGCCAAACTGCAGCACGTCCTGCTGCAACTGCCTGAGCAGCAAAAGCTGTTTCAGCTCACCGGCGGCAACCATGCCACTGCGCTGTTCGATACCAATGGCAACATTATCCATCTCACCGAAGATGTCGGCCGCCACAATGCGATGGACAAACTGATCGGACACTGTCTGCAGCAAAAGCTGCTGCCATTGTCGCAGCACGCCATTTTGGTCAGCGGCAGAGCCAGCTTTGAATTGATGCAGAAAGCACTGGCAGCCGGTTGCCCCTTGCTGGCAGCAGTGGGAGCCCCCTCTTCATTGGCAGTGGAACTGGCGAAGGAATACAACATTACGCTGGTGGGCTTCCTCAATGACAACGGCTGCAATATTTACAACGGGGCTTTCCGTATCACCGATTGAGGGCGGGGAATAGACGATGAAAAAAACAACCGCCTTCTTATGGCTCGCTTTACAAGTTGTGCTGGCACTGCCTGCATTGGCCGCCAACTGTGACAAACCGGCTTCGCTCACTGGCTCATCGCAATGGCAAGGCTGGGGTAATGGCGTCGCCAACAGCCGCTACAGTCCTGACGGCCTCGCTAGCAAAGATCTTGCTTCCCTGCGTCTGCGCTGGGCCTTTGCTTTTCCCGACGTCAGCTCGGTAGTCGGCAATCCGGTTGTGCATGGCGCCGTGGTTTATATCGGTGTCGACAACGGCGAGGTCTACGCGCTTGATCTGGAATCCGCCTGTGTCTACTGGACTTACAAAGCCGCAGCCGGCGTTCGTACTGCGCCGGCGCTGGCGACAATTAATAACAAGCCCCTGCTGTATTTCGGCGATCGCAACGCC
Organism: Gammaproteobacteria bacterium; assembly: GCA_947377625.1. Classification (GTDB taxonomy): domain Bacteria; phylum Pseudomonadota; class Gammaproteobacteria; order Pseudomonadales; family Pseudohongiellaceae; genus CAILUG01. The sequence continues at coordinate 1,802 of CANCGR010000305.1, forward strand.
AATACCTACGCACTCGATGCTATTACCGGCAAAGAGCTGTGGCATAGCAAAGTCGACACTCACCCCGCCGCCATCCTCACTGGCTCCCCGCAATATGTCGCGCTGCCGGATATGCCACATCCATACCGGCTGATCGTTCCGGTCTCCTCTACGGAAGAAGGTTTGGCAGCAGTCCCCACCTATCAATGCTGCTCATTTCGCGGCAGCGTAGTCAGTCTGGATGCACTGACTGGCGAAAAGCTGTGGCAAAGCTACACCATCCAGACCACAGCCAGGCAAACCGGCGCCAACACCCAAGGCCCCTCCGGCGCCGCAATCTGGAGCGCGCCCACCATTGATCTGGCCGGCAAACGTATCTTCGTCACCACCGGCGATGCTTATTCCTCACCCGCCGATATTGCGACTGACGCCGTGCTCGGTATGGATCTGGTGGACGGCCATTTGCTATGGATCAACCAGGGCACCGCCGATGATGTGTGGACCGTTGTCTGCCTGGCACCGAACGCTCCCAAGTATTGCGGGCCTGATCAGGACTATGGCTCACCGGCCATGCTGGTAAGTTCTGATACCACGCACTATCTGGTGGCCGGCCAGAAAAGCGGCTGGATCAGAGCCTTTTCACTGGCTGGCGGCACGCAGCTCTGGCACACATCCGTGGTGGAAAACACTGCTGAATTCGGCGGCAAGGTGGTATGGGGCGGAGCCAATGACGGGCGTAACGCTTATTTTGGTTTGGGCTCGGGCGGCGTCGTTGCCGTACGCCTGTCTGATGGAGAAAAACTTTGGTTTTCCAATATGTTGCCTGATAAGTCTCAAGTTAAACATCAAGGCCAGGATGGCCCACTGACAGTCAGCGGTGACCTGATATTTTCAGGAGGTTGGGATGGCGTGTTGCGTGCGCTGGCCAGCAAAGACGGCACAGTGCTCTGGCAACTCAACACCGTGCAAGATTTCAAGACGGTCAATGGTGTTCCCGGCAAGGGTGGTTCACTGGGCGCGGCAGGCCCGGTCGTTGCTGGCAAACATCTGCTGGTTCCGTCAGGCTACGTCGGGGTCAAAAACGGCTTGCCGGGCAATGTGTTGATGATGCTGGCCCCATGAAGGACAGCACTTCAGCCCAGTCCCAAATTGGACGTAAATGCTGCTTGTGAGCGCCTTTATGAGCAGGTAGCATCCTGCCACTTTTTTACATTGCTGGTGTGAAAAGTGCCATGCTAGAATGCGCCGCCGAACCGAATGGTTCGGCTCCAGCAATACACTGAAAGCATTGAAATTTTTTACGAAATTCGAGCAAGGCCGCAGCACATACAAAGACGGCCGACGCTCCTTTCTACTGAGTCGATATCAACCCATGATGCCAGCAGCCAGTCCTGCCCGCCTGCAGGAATTCACGCTTGAACTCGCAACCCACGTGGTGCAAGAGTTCAAAGACCAACCCGGCGCATTAATCAGCGCTCTTCACAAATTGCAGGAAACCTTCGGTTACGTTGACGAAGCTGCGATGCCGATGCTGGGTAAACTGTTCAACGTGTCGCGCGCCGAAGTACACGGCGTCACCAGTTTCTATCACGACTTCCGCCGCAGCAAACCCGGCCGCTACACGATTCGTGTATGCCAGGCTGAAGCCTGCCAGGCGATGGGCTCGGAAGCGCTGACCGCTGCCATCAAGCAACAGTTGGACTGTGACTTTCACGAAACCACCGCAGACGGTAACTTCACGCTGGAAAAGGTGTATTGTTTAGGCAACTGCGCCTGCTCGCCCAATATCATGGTCGACAAGCAGACCTACGGTCGCGTGACTGCTGACTCTTTCAAGAAGCTAAGCGCAACACTGGCCGACAAAGCGCAGTTATCAAAAGAAGGGAGTAAGTAAGATGACGACTCGCATCTATATCCCGCGCGAAACCACTGCTTCTTCACTTGGCGCCGAGCTGCTGGTTGACGCCCTTGTCACCGAAGCCAAATACCGTAATTTACCGATTGAAATCGTCCGCAACGGCTCACGTGGTGCCTGCTTTCTGGAGCCCTTGGTTGAAGTGGAAACAGCCACTGGCCGTGTGGGTTACGGCCCGGTACAACAAGAAGACATCGCCGAATTGTTTGATGCCAATTTCCTGAGCGGCGGCAACCACAAGCTCGCACTTGGCAACGTGGAAGAGTTGCCCTGGTTCAAGAATCAGGAAAGACTGACCTTCGCTCGTTGCGGCCTGATCGCAGCAACCTCTGTTAATGAATACAAAAAGCTCGGCGGTTTCGTCGGCTTGCAGAACGCCCTGAACAAAGATGGCAAAGCCATTGTGCAGGAAGTGCTCGACTCCGGCCTGCGCGGTCGCGGCGGTGCAGCGTTCCCGACCGGCATCAAGTGGAAAACGGTGATGGACGCCGTTGATAGCCAGAAATACATCGTCTGCAACGCCGACGAAGGCGATAGCGGTACATTCTCTGATCGCATGATCATGGAAGGCGATCCGTTGTCACTGGTAGAAGGCATGGCCATCGCCGGCATTGCAGTCGGCGCCACCAAAGGTTTTGTTTATCTGCGTTCCGAGTATCCGCTGACACAAACCATTCTTAACGAAGCCATCGTCAATGCCCGCGCTGCTGGTTACCTCGGTAGCAACATTCAGGGCAGCGGCAAGAGTTTTGATATGGAAGTACGCATGGGCGCTGGTGCCTATATCTGC
>CANCGR010000306.1 GCA_947377625.1 Gammaproteobacteria bacterium
CTTCGCCATGAAGATGGAGGGGACGTCTTTGGCCATGGATGGCCAAAGATAAGCCTACACGGACGATGCGGCGGTCCCCGGAATCTTCATGGCGAAGGCCGACTACGATGAAACATCAAAAGCGCCAAAGGCACTCGTTGATGTTTGACGCTAGTGTTCGCGTGTAGAAAAGAAACGCAGCTCAGGCCAGCGTTCTATAGTGAGACTGAGATTGACACGAGTCGGCGCCAGATAAGTGAGATGGCCACCACCGTCGATTGCGATATTCTCGAAGGCCTTGCGTTTGAATTCTTCGATTTTGACAGGGTCGCCTTCAACCCAGCGCGCCGTGTAGATGTTTACCGGCTCATACATACAATCCACGTTGTATTCATCTTTCAGCCGGAACGCTACCACTTCAAACTGCAGCACACCTACAGCGCCAACGATCAGATCATTGTTGCGTGACGGCATGAACACCTGCGTCTATCCTTCTTCCGACAACTTCGTGAGTCCCTTCTGCAACGACTTCAGCTTGAGTGGATCTTTCAGTCGCATACGCTTGAACAATTCCGGCGCGAAATGCGGAATGCCGGTGAAATGCAGATCTTCACCGCTGGTGAAGGTATCGCCGATCTGGATGGTGCCATGGTTGTGCAAGCCGACGATGTCGCCGGAGACGGCATATTCGGCTTGCTCACGGTCACCTGCCAGAAAAGTCACCGCGTCGCTGATACGTACTTCCTTGCCTAGTCGCACATGCTGCATGCGCACACCCTTTTCGTAGGCACCGGCACAGATGCGCATGAAGGCGATACGGTCACGATGTTTCGGGTCCATGTTGGCTTGTATCTTGAACACGAAGCCGGCAAAGCCTGGCTCCATCGGCTCAACTGTGCGGGTCTTGGTTGGGCGCGGCAAAGGTGGCGGCGCCCACTCAACAAAGTTGTCGAGCATTTCTTCTACGCCGAAATTGCCCAGCGCAGTGCCGAAAAACACTGGCGACTGTTTGCCGTCCAGATAAGCCTGCTGGTCAAAACGGTGGGAAGCGCCGCGCACCAGTTCGATTTGGGTACGGAAATCGTCGGCATAAGCACCGAGGTAGGCAGTAGCCTCATCGCTGTCGAGTCCGGCAATCTTGACGACCTCATGTACTTCATCTGACAAGCCATGCTGATACATGTGAATGGTATCGGTGTAGAGGTTGTAGATGCCTTTGAGTTCCTTGCCCATGCCAAGCGGCCAGTAAATCGGTGCACACTGGATGTTGAGGATACGTTCGATTTCATCGAGCAATTCGACACCGTCGCGGATGTCGCGGTCGAGTTTGTTGATGAAGGTAATGATCGGCGTGTCGCGCAGACGACAGACTTCCATCAGTTTGATCGTGCGCTCTTCCACGCCTTTGGCACCGTCGATCACCATCAGCACCGAATCGACCGCAGTAAGTACGCGGTAAGTATCTTCGGAAAAGTCTTCGTGACCGGGAGTATCCAGCAGATTGACGATGCGCTCCTTGTACGGGAACTGCATTACCGAGGAAGTGATGGAAATGCCGCGCTGCTGCTCCATTGCCATCCAGTCGGAGGTCACCATACGGTCGGATTTCTTGCCCTTCACAGTGCCGGCTTTCTGGATCACACGACCGTACAGCAACAGCTTTTCGGTCATGGTGGTCTTGCCGGCGTCCGGATGCGAAATAATCGCGAAAGTACGCCGTTTGGCGACTTCAAGTTCAAAAGGTGTCATGGGCGTTAGTGCAGCGTGTCAGAGGAAGCGGGGCTGTGGCTGCTGTAACGGGCAGGCAACAACTGATGGGTTTTTACCACGACCAGATCATGGACATGGATATCGGCATAATCCTGCACAGACGCCAGCACCGGATCGAGCTGCAATCGCTGCGAGCCGAGCTTGATGCCATCAAGCAATACACACACCACTTCATCTTCCTCAACGCCGACCACGATGCCGCGTTTGTAACCATCAACTGTATGGAGGGTGATAGACATGCCTGTTTCCGGTTCGGTGATGCCTTGTTGCAAGTCGCCAGGATCGGCTACCAGCAGGTCATCCACCGTCAGCGTCATGCCAAAGCCTGCTGCTGCCACTATGTTGACGATCTCGATGGTATCGGGGTCATTGAGATCGACTTTGAAGGTCTGGGTAGTATTTTGCGGTATTGACACCAGCTGTTCGCCATTACGCACTGCCAGCAGTTTCAGGAACAAATGAATGTCTTCCTCGTTCCATTCAAGGGTTTCTTCGTCACTGAGCTTTTCATGATCGCCACTGAAGCTGATTACATCAGTGGGGATCGTGTGTTCAAGATTTTGGCTGCCAGCCTGGAAGGGAACGACCATGGAAACCAGGCTGAACCCCTCTCCGCTTTCCGCACTCAGCCGCCAGAGGAAGGGTATTTCTTCGCTGAATTCCAACATGAAAATCTACTGTGCCACGCCTTCAATATGCAGGCCGCAGTATAGCATCCTGGTGATTGTCACCGAAAAGAAAGTCAGGCCTGCATGGTTGTCCACAAAGTGCGGGGATAAAGTTGTGGATAACTTTGGGAAAAAGCACGCCGGGGCTTTATCCTGCTCAGACCTTAACATTTTGATCAAAATTTGATCAAAATAATATCCAACAAATTCAATGCTTTAAATACACCTTTATCAAGCCTCCACAAATAATGCGCTTTTACAGCATTATTTTCTCGCCGAAAGGTTTTGTGCATAAATCCACGGGCTTTTACAACTTCACGTGAGTTTCAGGCTGTTTTTTTCGGGAAAAATTCACAAAGTTGGCGCTTTATCCGGCAGCGCTCGAATCGCGCGTCTTAACCCCAAAAAAAACGCCGGAAAACCGGCGTATTTGTGAAGTGTTCCTGCTATTCCCCAACAATGCGCAACAGCTGCGCATAATCGGAAAAGCCTTTGAAGATTTTGAGAATGCCGTCCTGCTTCAGTGTGGTCATGCCATCCTTGATAGCCTGCTCGCGAATCTCGGATAGCTCTGCTTTGGTATAGATCAGCTGCTGTATTGCACGCGTACCTTTGAGCAGTTCATGCACACCAGTACGCCCCTTGTAGCCTGTGCCGCCACAAATATCGCAACCTTTGACTCTGCGCATATCGATGGTGGAGAGGTCAAAGCCGGAATGCTCGAACTCTTCACGGCCATACTGGTTTATCAAATGGTCAATCTCACGTTGCTCCGGTGTGTAGGGCTCCTTGCAGGCACCACACAGGGTTCTCATCAAACGTTGCGCAAGAATGCCTAACAGAGCATCGGAAAAGTTGACCGGATCAAGGCCAAGATCCAGCAGACGCGTGATGGTTTCCGGTGCCGAGTTGGTGTGCAGCGTTGACAATACAAGGTGACCTGTCAGCGAGGCTTCCACCCCAATGGAGGCAGTCTCCTTGTCGCGCATCTCACCGATCAGGATTACATCGGGGTCAGCACGCAAGAACGCACGCATCGCAGTGGCAAAAGTAAAACCGATCTTCGGCTGCATCTGCACTTGCTGCAGGCCGGGCTGGGTGATTTCCACCGGATCTTCGGCAGTCCAGATTTTGCGTTCGGGTTTGTTGAGATGGCCCAACACCGCATGCAGTGTTGTGGTTTTACCGGAACCGGTCGGCCCCACCACCAGAATCAAACCATGCGGATGCGTGGTGATCTCAATCAGATTATCGTTATTGCTTTTGCTGAGATTGAGTTTTTCCAGCGGCAGCGCGGAACCCGCAGCCAGAATACGCATTACAGCGCCTTCTCCCTGCACGGTTGGCACGGTTGCAACACGCAACTCCACCGCACGCCCGCGAATCTTCAGCTTGCATTTGCCGTCCTGCGGCAGACGACGTTCAGAAATATCCAGACGCGACATAACCTTGATACGCGCGATCAGTGCCGAGGTATGTTCTGATGGTACTTTCAGCAATTCACGGCACAGACCATCAACCCTGACGCGCACAATGCCGGCACTGCGGTCCTTGCCCGGTTCCACGTGAATATCCGAAGCACCAAGTTTTTCTGCTTCTATGATGATGCGGTTAACCAACTGGATAATGGCGGAAGTGGCAGCGCCCTCATCCTCCTTCTCCTTGTTGTCATCGACTTCGACGGATTCATCTTCGAGGTTCTTGAACACCTCATCAAAACCGCCGATTTCATCTTCTTCCTGTTTTGCGGTATCGCCGAGATACTGCAGAATATGTTCCGGCAAACCCACCCGAAAGGCGTAATTGCGGGCATTGATAACGCCCTGGATTTCCATGATGCGTTGATGGTTGCTGGGGTCACTGATCAGAATGACCACTTCTTCCTTGCTGCCCGAAATAGGCACCCACATGTTGTTGCGCAGGTAGCTGGTGCCGAGGTTCTCCATGAGATCGGTCGGCAGCGTGAGTTTCGGGTCGTACTTCATGTACGGCACGCGGTAGTAGAACTCCAGCGACTTGCCGATTTCATCGGCTTCTATCTTGTAATC
>CANCGR010000307.1 GCA_947377625.1 Gammaproteobacteria bacterium
CAGTCTTCACCAGTCTTGGCCTTGATGCCGAGCAAATGCGCAAACGCATCCAGGAAAAATCAACCAGTGAATTCATGTACATCAAACGGCGCATGCCGCCGGCTGATGCCAAGCTGGTGCTCGATCGCAAGCTGAAAGGTATTTACGCGCTGGAAGAATACAAACGTTTTTATCCGATGGGCGAAGCGGCAGTGCACTTGGTCGGACTCACCAACAATGACGAAGTCGGGCAGGAAGCACTCGAACTTGCCTATGAAGACTGGCTCAAAGGTACGCCGGGCACACGACAGGTTGTCAAAGACGGCATTGGTCGTCTGGTGCGCGACATGGGCGTGTCTGCCACGGCCATTCCTGGCAATGATCTGGTACTCAGCATTGATTCGCGTCTGCAATATCTCGCCTACAAAGCCCTTAAAGAAGCTGTTACCCAGCGTCATGCCAAGACGGGTACGGCCACTGTGCTGGATGCGCGCACGGGTGAAGTGCTGGCGATGGTCAGTCAGCCCTCGTGGAATCCCAACAATCGGTCGAGCCGCAACGAAGAAGGGTTGGTCAATCGCGCGATGGTGGATGTGATGGAGCCTGGTTCCACGATCAAGACTTTCACCGTTACCGCTGCGCTTGAGAGTGGCAAATTCACTCCGGCTTCCATCATCGATACCAGCCCGGGTCGCGTAGTGGTGGATGGTCGCACGCTGAAAGACCCGGTGAATTACGGCCCTTCCACGCTGGGGCGCATCATGGCGAAGTCAAGCAACGTCGGCGCCAGCAAAGTGGGCCTTGAAATCGGCCACGAAGCGATGGTGGATGTGCTGAAACGCGCCGGTTTTGGCGAAAACATCGGCACCGGGTTTCCGGGCGAAGTGTCGGGCAACATCCCCAACCATGACCGTTGGAGTCGCGGTGAGACTGCGTCAACCGCCTACGGCTACGGTTTTCAGGTGACCCAACTGCAACTGGCGCAGGCCTATCTGATTTATGCCAATCGAGGCATTCGCAAACCCATTTCGCTTCTCAAGGTAAATGGCCCGGTCGAAGGTAAGCGGGTAGTTGATGCCAAGATTGCTGAAGACGTCGTGGAGATGATGAAGGGCGTGGTCAGCAAGGAGATGGGCGGCACCAGCGTGATGGCCAATATTCCTGCTTACCATGTAGCGGGCAAGAGCGGCACTACCTGGTTGTACGTTACCGGCCATGGTTATGATTCCCACAACTTCATCGCGCATTTTGCCGGCTTCGCACCAGTTGAAAATCCACGGGTCGTGATCGTGGTATCGATCAAACAACCAGACAGCAAAGGCGGCGCACATGTGGGCGGCGGTACGATTTCGGCGCCAGTGTTTGCGCAGATTGCTGCCGGAGCCATGCGCATCATGGACGTGCCACCGGAAGTACCCGGCAAGATAATTCATACAACAGTAGAAGTAGCACCGCGTGCGCCGGTGGTGGAAGAACCGGAAGCCGAAGAAGTCGCACCGGAAGAGGAAGTCGATGTCGGCAGTGGCAATGGAGCGTTGCGATGATGACGCCGGCCCTGCAAGCAAGTGTGCGTCTGTCGTCGGTTTTGCAGGGCATCTACCCGTTGCATGCCCGCAATGATCGTGACTTGTGCGCTATCACGCTCGATTCGCGCCGTGTACAACCGGGCAGTCTGTTCATGGCCTGCAAAGGTATGAGCTTCGATGGTCGTTTGTATGTCGATCAGGCCGTTGCCAACGGTGCTGCGGCGATTCTGGTGGAAGCTGATGAAGTGGATTGGTGTTGCGAACAGGTAAAAGATGGCGTGCCGATCTTGCCTGTGCTCAATCTGCACGAACAGATGGCTGAATTGGCCGCACGCTTCTTTGCGCAGCCCGGCAAAAAATTGCGCATGATTGGTGTCACGGGCACCAACGGCAAAACTACTGTTACCCAATTGCTGGCCGCTGCCCATGTTGCGTTGGGGCATCGCTGCGGCGTCATCGGCACGCTCGGCTACGGCATGTACGGCTCAGAAATTGCCGGTAATGAACAAGGCCCCGGCACTACGCCCGATGCAGTTGCCATGCAAAACATTCTGGCTTCGATGCGTGAACAAAATGCTGACACCGTTGTGATGGAAGTGTCGTCGCATGCACTCGACCAGCGGCGCATTCTGGTAGATGACTATGCAGTGGCTGTGTTCACCAACCTGACGCGCGACCATCTCGACTATCACGGTTCAATGGAGGCCTACGGCGCCGCCAAACGCAAGTTGTTCCAGGGCCAGGCCTTGCAGCTGGCAGTGCTGAATGCCGATGACGCCTATGCCAGTGCCACCGCCGGCTTGCTACCACCTGATGTGCGCTGCTTCACGTGGAGCATCGATAATCCGGTTGCAGATATACACGCAGTTTCAGTCGAATTTTTGCCACACGGCGTTGAGTTGGTCGTCAAGACTCCTTGGGGCATTTTCAATTTCGCCAGCCGTTTGCTTGGCACTTTCAACGTCAGCAACTTGTTGGCGGTGCTCACTACGCTGCTGGCAGCAGACTCATTGAAGCCTGAGTTTGATCCAGCGTCACTTATCGCAGTCATTGCTGATCTCGATACAGTAGTCGGCAGAATGCAGTTGGTGAGCGGTTATCCGGTTACTGCCGTGATTGATTATGCCCACACGCCGGATGGACTGAAGAACGCGCTGCAAGCAGTACGTGAACATTGTCATGGCCGGCTGTGGTGTGTCATTGGTTGTGGCGGTGAGCGTGATCGCGGCAAACGTCCGCAAATGGCCGCACTGGGTGAACAACTGGCAGATCATCTTGTGCTTACGGATGACAACCCGCGCCATGAAGCATCATTAACCATATTGGCCGACATGAAAGCCGGGCTGCAGCACGCCGAAGCTGTACACATCATCGCCGACCGCGCCAAAGCCATTGGCTTTGCATTGGGTGCAGCCGAGCCGGGCGACATTGTGTTGATCGCCGGCAAAGGTCATGAGCAATACCAGGAAGTTGCAGGCATACGCCACCCGTTCAGTGATGCTGTTGTGGCACGTGGTTTTCTCGACCAGCGATTCACATCAGATGCACACAGCGAGGTGGCGCGATGATTGAAGCGATGCAGCTATCCCGTTTGCAGCAACTGACCGCAGGCGAATTGCGCGGCGAAGATCGCAGCTTTTCTGGTGTCAGTACGGATACGCGTACCTTGCAGCCAGGCGAATTGTTTTTCGCACTCAAGGGTCCGAATTTCAACGGCAACAACTTCGTGCAGCTGGCGGCGCAGAAGCAGGCCTGTGCTGCGGTGGTGAGCGAGCCGGTGGTTAGCAGTCTGCCGTCACTGCAAGTGGCCGACACCCGCATTGCACTGGGCCAACTTGGTCGCCATGTGCGCCAGCAATCGCAAGCGCGCATCGTGGCGCTAACCGGCAGTCAGGGCAAAACCACAGTAAAAGAAATGACGGCGGCCATCCTGCAGCAAGCCGGCGCGGTGCTCAGCACGCAAGGCAATCTCAACAACGATTACGGCGTGCCACTCACGCTGTTGCGACTCGAAGCCGCACACGAATTTGCGGTTATTGAATTGGGCGCCAATGCTGGCGGTGAAATTGCCTATACCACTGCACTCGCCCAGCCTGATATTGCGCACATCACTTGTGTGGCGCCTACCCATGTCGAGGGGTTTGGCTCGTTGCAAGGTGTGGCTGAGGCGAAAGCGGAAATCTGGCAAGGCCTGCATGAAAAAGGCGTGGCCGTGTTGAATCTTGATGACAGCAACATCATGCGCAACTTCATGCCGCGCCGCGATTTGCGAGTGGTCACCATTAGCGCCATTGGCAAAGCCCTGGCTGATTATCGTATTGAACATATGGTTGATCACGGCTTGGCGGGTTCACATTTTGTGCTGCAGGCACCGCAAGGCACGGTGAGCATTGCGCTCAGCTTGCCGGGTCGCCACAACGCCGCCAATGCGCTGGCCGCTGCTGCACTGGCGCTGGAAGCGGGCGCTACGCTGGCGCAAGTCAAAGCGGGATTGGAAGCCATGCACAGCGTCAAAGGCCGCCTGGTAATCAAGCGTGGCCGTTATCAGTCTGTAATTCTCGACGATACCTACAACGCCAGTCCGGCTTCCTTCAAAGCCGCTATCGATGTACTGGCCACGCAGCCAGGCATTCGCATAGTCGCCGCCGGCGACATGGGCGAACTCGGCGAGTTGAAAGTGTCGGGTCATCGTGAAGTGGGTGACTACGCCAAGGCCTGCGGCATCGAACATTTCTACGCCACCGGCACCTTGATGCAGGAAGCACTGGCGGCGTTTGGCCCAAGTGCAGTGCATGCAGCTGACTGGTCGCAACTGGGCAGCTTGCTGGCAGACAAACTCAATGCGCAGGTGAGTGTGTTGGTGAAAGGTTCACGCAGTGCCGGCATGGAACGCGTTGTCGACATGCTGATAGAAAAAGAGGTTGAGTAAATGTTGCTTTTGTTGACCCATTATCTGGA
>CANCGR010000308.1 GCA_947377625.1 Gammaproteobacteria bacterium
ACTAAGCAAGTGCAATGCCAAAAATAAATATTTATTAATAACAGTAAGATAGGAGATATATCTAATTTAAGCTGTAGATGTAGCGGCGCCAGATCAACCAATACTTGGCTTGCATAGCCAATGCATAAGGATTGTTGTCAGGCGCTGTAAAAATAACGTCCCAGCATGGCCAGGCAGATGAGAACGATTAGAGATTTTAGAAACAAGGGGTTGATTCTAAAAAGAATATGGGAGCCAGCATAAGCGCCCAGCATCTGCCCCAGCATCATGCTCAGACCGGCTTGCCACACGTAATTACCAGCACTGACAAATACCAGCAGAGAGGCGAAGTTGGTAGCAAAGTTAAGGGTCTTGGCAAGCGCAGTAGCTGATAGCAACGGCATGCTGCGCAGCGCTACTGCCGACATGGAGAAAAATGAACCTGTGCCGGGGCCGAACATGCCGTCGTAGAGGCCGATCATTGGCACCACCGTCCGGGCATACCATGCTGGAGACAGCTCAAGAGCAGGAAGATGCTTGAGCAAGTAGCCTGACGCCAGGAAATAACCTCCGACCAGCACCAGTACTACCGGAATCATGAAACGCAGGAAACCGGTATCCAGTATTTGAACCACCAGCGAGCCGAGCACTGCTCCCAAAAATGCAGCAATCATCAAGTAAAGGGCATCCGCCAGCCGGACTTTGCCATGCCGCAACATCATAAGACTGGCAGTGGCCGTGCCGATGGTGCCTTGCAGCTTGTTGGTACCCAGCGCCTGCAGGGGTGGCATGCCCACCAGCACCAGCGCCGGTAAACAGATGAGTCCGCCACCTCCCACCAAAGTATCAAGGCAGCCGGCTATCAGTGCGACAGCAAACAGCAGTGCCAGCAGCTCGGGGCTGAGAATCAGACTTTCCATGGCAGCAGCCCATTCTGCAGCTCAACAGGGTCAACACTCAGCACTTCCATATGGCCGGCGCTGACGCGCCAGCGGATATTGAAGTCGTACAGATGCATGCCGTATTCACGGTCTTCGTCATTGCGCACATGCTGGGCCGGGCGCGGATCCTGCTGCAACACACTCTTGATAAACGACTTTAAGTTGCAGATTTTAAAATCAATTTTATCCAGTTGACTCAATGAATAAGGAGTGAATTCTACAGTGAATTGGAGATCGCTATTTTGCGCTGGAGCCTGCTCGGCATAGCCACCCGTGGCGGTAGGGATAGCATCGGCATAGGGCAGGTAGGGTTTGATATCGAGGATGGGGGTGCCATCAAGCAGATCCATGCCCCTGATGCGTAGCCGCAACTCTTTGCCCTGCTGCAGCACCGCCACCGTTTCCACCACCGACAGCCCAATCGGATTAGGTCTATACATGGAACGGGATGCAAAAACGCCAACGCGTTCAGTGCCGCCCAAACGCGGCGGGGTGACCGTGGCCGACCAGCCTTTGTCAGCCGTCTCATGGAACAGAAACACCAGCCACACATGCGAAAAACCCTCGAGTCCACGCAAACAGTTGGCATCAGCAAACTCATCCACGAAGCAGATATCGCCAATGGCTTCTTTCACCAGATTGGGCTGGCGCGGAATCGCAAATTTCTGCCGATAGGGGCTGCGCAGGTAGGCGACAGGTTGCATCCGGATGCAGGTCAGACTTCCCTGGCTTGGCCAGGAATGAAACGGTAGCCAACGCCCGGCTCGGTTTCGATGTAGCTCGGATGCGCAGCATCGTCATGCAGTTTCTGCCGCAATTTCTGGATCACATTGCGCAGGTATTGGGTATCTTCCAGATGAGTCGCACCCCAGATTTGCTGCAGCAGGCTGGTTTGCGTCACCAGCCCGCCATTGGCCTGCACCAGATGCAGTAATACCGCCCATTCCTTGCGGGTCAGTGGAATGACTTCGCCGTTGAGCGTCACCCGGCGCTGGATTTCTTCAATTTGCAGTTGTCCTGCTTCGAAGGATCGCGCCTGCGCCGGCTGGATTTCAGCGCGAATCTGCAAGGTGCGGCGTATGCGCGCCAGCAGTTCATTCACGCTGAAAGGTTTCACTACATAGTCATGCGCACCCATCATCAGGCATGCCACTTTTTCATTTTCATTGGCGCGCACTGACAGCACCACGACCGGGATGCGGGTTTCGCCAACCAGTCGTTGCAATACATGCTTGCCATCAAGATCGGGCAGGCCCAGATCGAGAATGATCAGGTCGGGATGGGTTTCAAGCGCCATCGCAATGCCGCGATGGCCGTTCTCAGCCATCAGCACTTCATAGTGCTGGGAACTCAGGCTGATGCGCAGAAATTTGAGAATCTGCGGTTCATCGTCAATAAGCAGGATCTTCTGCATGGTGCTCCTGGAATCGTGTCAAACGTAATAGCTTGCCGGTTTATCCATCAACTTGTCTTTGTCCAGAGCCGGCAACTTCAGCAACAGACAATGATTGTAGCCCGGCGGCGGCGGGATAATTTTCGCCTCACCGCCGTGGACACGGAAGATGCTGCGGCAAATACTGAGTCCCAGCCCCGTCCCTTTTTCGTAACGATCACCTTGGTTGAAGGTGTAGAACTGGTCAAAGACCAGGTCCCATTCGCTGACGGGCAGACCGGGGCCCTGATCACAAATCCTGATGTTGATCATGGGCATGTCGCTCATGTGAGTGGCAATGCCGTCATAAGCTTCAGTACTGGCTTGTATCAGCACTGTGCCAGTGGCGCCGCCGGCCTTGCAGGCATTTTCGAGTCCGTTGAACCAGCCTTGTTCGATCAGTGCGGCATGCACATGCAAAGCCGGTAGATTCTCGGGCATTTCAAACAACAGATTCTGCTCGGGAAATTGCCGCAGGATGCGCTTGCTGACCACATTGTAGATTTCGGAAACACTGACCCAACCGCGGCTTAGCGAAAGCTTGCCGTGGCCGAGCCGTGTCATGTCGAGCAGGTTTTGTATGTAGGACTCCAGGCGCTGGGTTTCACTGATGATGGAATCCAGCAACTCGGCGCGATCCTGCTCGTTGAGATCCTCGCGCAGATCGCGCAGTGAAGTGGCGGCCCCCAGCATGGTTACCAGCGGCGTCTTGAGATCGTGCGAAACCGAGGAAAGCAGGGCAGTGCGCAGTTTTTCTTCGTCATGCTTGCGACGGGCTTCCTTGATGGCCAGATCCTGCTCTTGATTGAAACGCAGCAACTGTTCATTGCGCTGCATCTGCAGACCCAACAGGTAGCAGATCACCACAAACATCGAATACAGCGGCCAGTCCTGCTCCCACCATGCAAGCACAGCAGCGCCCCCTGCCAGCATCAGCGGGATCAACAGTGTGCGAAACAGGGCCGAATATTTGGGAAATTTCACGAGGTCAGCGGCAAGGCAGGTTATATATCCGGGCCATGATATGCCCTGTGCAGCACAATAGGAATTCTGGGACAATTGCCTTTTTGACGAACCTGGTAAAACAGACATGACGATTACAGCCAACTCCGTGGTGCAGTTTCACTATACCCTCAAGGACGCTACCGGCGCCCAGATGGAAAGCTCCAGCGGCAGCGAGCCGATGACCTATATGCATGGTCACAACTCCTTGCTGCCCGGCCTCGAACAAGCGCTCGATGGCAAGAATCAAGGTGACAAATTCTCCATTACATTGGAGCCTGCGCAAGCCTTTGGCGAACTTATGCCTGACAGTGAGCTGCGCGTGCCACTCAGCCAATTGCGCGGTTCCAAAAAATGGGAACCCGGCATGCAGGCCGTGATCCAGACCCCACAAGGTCACCAGCAGGTCACCATTGTCAAAGTGGGCCATACCATGGCCACGGTAGACACCAACCATCCAATGGCCGGCAAACCCTTGATGTTCGATATTGAAGTCGCCAGTGTGCGTGAAGCGTCAGCCGAAGAAATGGCGCATGGTCATGCCCATGGCCCCGGCGGGCATCACCACTGAGTTATTGCCTGAAAAAGAGAAAGCCTGATGATTTTTGCCAACGAAGATATCGCCAAGGTCATCAATCTGGCCGTGGCGCCAGTATTTCTGCTAACCGGCATCAGCGGGGCACTCAATGTGCTCAGTACCCGCTTGAGCCGCATCATCGACCGTGGTCGCAAACTCAATGAAGAACACATCATCACTGATACTGCCCATGCCGAGGAAGTTGATAACGAGCAGAAGATGTTGGCGCTCAGGGCCAAGCTGATTCATCGCGCGATCATGACATGCACAGTAAGCGCGCTGTTTATTTGCATTGTCATCATCGCGCTCTTCCTTGAGGTGTTGCTGCAATTCCAGCTGCAACTTTTCATTGTCATCATGTTCATGGCAGCGCTGTGCTGCCTCAGCTTCGGGCTGCTGACTTTTCTGCGCGAGATCGACATCAGTGCCTTGTCGTTCAGGTTCGGCAAATACCGCGTTGCCAAACAAAAAAAGTGAAACCGCCGCTCACACGGCTTTGACGGACTGGATCAATTGCGCCATGGCTGCCT
>CANCGR010000309.1 GCA_947377625.1 Gammaproteobacteria bacterium
AAGACAGCAACATCGACGCCGACAGCTTGGGTGGCAACCCGCTACCCTTTGGCAGCAACGTTAACTTCGCAATTGAAGGCAGCGGAGTAACATTGAAAGGATTTAGCACATACCCGATATCGAATGGAATCGCCCCTGAAAGCACTCCAGCTATGGGTGTCCTCATTGCGGCCGACCTGGTTGCGAAAGGCGGCACAATCCCCACCAACGTGTTTTTGACGATGGATGTCATTACTCCGGGACTGAAGAGCCAGGTCCGCTGGCCGATAACCGTGGTTGTTCCGCCTTGATGCAGCAATCATCATAAAAAAACCGGCCTCGCGCCGGTTTTTTTATGGCCGTTTTTTCAGGCTGACTGACAGAGTGCTGGTATCGCCAGCGCCCTGACTGAAAGTGGCTCGCAGTAATACCGCGGAGCCACTTTGTTCGAGCGATGCGAGCCAGGCGATGGCGTCACTGTAGGGAACTGCATCGAGTCGCAGCTGCAACTCATCGGAAGAGCCCTGCTGCATGCGGGTGGGTTGCAAGCCAAACGCTTGCAGGCTGCGGCTGACTACTGCGGTCAGATCCACGACATCTTCGCTGGCCGGTTTGTCATTGGCGTGCAGCGCGGCAAATTGCGCAGCCAGTGCTTGCACTTGCGTGAGCTCAGCTGCTGCCTGCTGCAATTGCAGCTGTGCCTGCACTTGCGCCTTGTGCAACTGCAGCAAAATTCCACCTGCCAACAACAGTGCCAGCAGCGCAGCACTGCCGGCAGTGACCAGTTGCTGACGAGGTTCCAATTGCAGAAAACGCAGCTTCACAAGGCCCCCACGCGCAAGCGCGCCTGGCTGCTGTTGCCATCGCTGGAACTGCCGACCAGCTCGACCGTCAAACCGGCTTTCTGCAATTTGCTGCGCAGACTTTCCACACTGCCCAGACCAGCGCTGTGCAGTTCGAGTTGCAAGGAGCCGCTGAGTGCATCGAAATCCAAAGCCTGCACCACTGAGCCTGGCTCGGTGCTTAACACCGGCGCCATGCGCGTCAACAGCGGCAGCAGTTGCTGGCCGTTGCCACCATTGGCAGCCAGCAGTTGCCGCAACTGCGCCACTGCATCCACTAATGCGCCTTGCGGCTGCACCTGACGGAACTGCTGTTCAAGTTGCTGCTGCAAGGCGGCACGCTCAGTGCGCAAGTGCCAGGTGCTGGCACTGGTGATTGCCGCATCACTGACCAACAGCGCCACCAGCAAGCACGCAGCGATGCGCCAACTCTGCCACCACCGTTGCCATGGCAGTGGCGGTGCAAAACTGCCTTGCAACACGGAGCCGCAGTGCTGTGCGCCCGCGAGTAATTCTTCCCACGCTGGCGCGCGGCGCACAACCAGCAAGGGCCTTAAGGAAGCCGGCAATGTTTGTTGAATGAGTGCCGCTTGTTCATGACTGCCGAAAAACACGATCTGCTTGGGCCACAGTTGTTGTTCGTTCTGCAGCAAGTTCAACGCCGCAGCGAGATTACTGATCTCGCAGGCAAAGCCCTGATGCCAGCCATGCCGCACCAGCACTTGCTGTACGCTCTGGTCTTGTGCCCACAAGCTCCATTGTTGCGGCTGCCATGGCACCAGGCTCAGTTCGGCACAGGCCGACTGCAATGTGATGCCGGCCGCTGCAGCCGCCGCCTGAATTTGCGCAAGTGCACTTTGGTCAGTCACGGTGACAGCCACGCGTCCATCGACTACGGCACCATGCGAAAAATGCAGGGTTTCCGGGGCTAAAATCAAATTTTCTTCCAGTCGCCAAGGCAGAGTTTTACGCAGCAGTGCGGTTTCGCCGGCACCCACAGTGAGTTCAGTGATTGAGCTGATGGAAGCGGGTAACAACAAGGTGCACGGTGCACTGGCTGCGCCGCCGCCAGCAAGTGGGCGACCATCGGCCAACACAAACTGCAGTGGTTCAACGAGGCGCAGCAGCACAGTCTTCGTCCCCCGTCAGCGCACCTGCAATGAATGTGCGGCTTTTGACGACCACCTGCGCTCGTCCTTGCGCATCCTGGCTGCGTGCCAGCACGGAAACCAGACGTTGATGATGTGGCCCTGTCTGCATGTCGGCGCTCATCTGGAAATAGTCACTGTTCAGACCCACGCCAGCCAAGTCCCATTGTTGCAATGCCAACGGCAACTGTTTGAACGCCTCCAGCGACGCCAACGTACCACCAGCCTGGTGACGCGCCGCCACCAGCATGGCGGCAGCTTCCACCGTCAAAGGCCGCAGCGATTCACTGTTATTGAGTATTCGCAGCAACACGGGATCCTTGCGGTCATCACTTGACGGCGCTGAGGAAGAGGACCACAGCAACTGACTGTCGAGCGAGTTCAAATTGAGAGTGCCATTACCCCACACGCTTACAAGGGGAGTCAATGCAGCGAGCAAATCTGCATCCATGCCGGCAACCAGCGACAGTTCGCTGACACTGGCAAAGCCCTGATTGGCCGGGCGAAAGTCTCGCCCTTGCTGCAAGTAATCGAGTTCTTCCGCACCACCGGGGTAGCGCGTCTGGTTGTCGGCATCCACCCAATCAAATACCGCATTGGCAAGGGCGATGGCGGCGAGTTGATCGAGCGGGTGCTCGGGCCTGGCCACCTGCAGCAAACGAATGAAACGTTTCTGCATGGCACTCAAGCCTTCACTGGCTGGTGTGCCGAGATCGTTGAGATTCAGACGCCCTTGCAGATCGATTACGCATACAGTCAACACGCCTTCTGCAAGCGGCAATTTTTGCGGCTGCGCCCACAGCTCAAGCGCACTGTCGGTTTTGCTGCCGCTTTTCATGTCCAGCAGCAACGCTTGTTTGGCCACGCTTTCCGCACCGCGCAAATAAGCCCGCGCTTGTTGCAGTTCACTGTCGTTCTCGAACGTGCGTTGCAATACAAAATAATCACGGCTGACGCGCGTGGCGAGCGCCACCACAATCAGCACGACGATAAGCGCCATCACCAGCGTGGCACCTTGTTGCGCGCGTGGCTTAGGGCAATTCGATAACACGCTGCACCTGTCCGTATTGCTGGGTTGTCAGGGTTATGCGCACGGCGATCGGCAAGGGCGCGGTGAGTGCATGCTGCGGTTCATCGCTGTTCCAGCTGCCAAGCCAGTAAGCTGCATCGGCTTGCAGTGACGACAGCGTTACCAGCGAACCCACCGGCGTTGCCGGCAGAAACTCGAAACCGGCGCGGCTCACGCCCTGCAGCAACAGCACTTGCTGTGGTTTTTGCTGCACCTGCGTGCGATCCAGTTGTGGCCAGTGCAAGCGCCACAAATCGTTGCCACGCAGTTCATAACGCACGCGCTGCAAATCGCTGCGCGCCAGCTGGCGTGGATTGGCCACCCCACCGCGTGTGAAAGCCAGCAAGGTGCCGGCATCCGGCGGCGTCACAAAGGCCGCTTCGTGATAACTGAGGCCCAAGCTGAGCGGGCGCAGTCGTACTTGATTCAGGTCATCTTCGATAATGCTGAAGGCGCGCTGCAATTGCGTGAGTGTCGCTACTTGCGTGGCCATGGCATTGGCGGCCTGCATGCCATTACTGATGCCGGCATAGGCGAGCGCTGCTACTACCGCACTGAGTGCGACTGCCAACAGCAACTCCACCAGCGTAAAACCCTGGTTACCTGCGCGCGATGCCAAGTCACAGTGCCGGCTTTGCATCAAGCACTCCGGTTACCTTGGCCAGCGGACTTTGGCGCGCGGCTTCGATGCTGTCGGCACTGACACTGATGATTATCGGCAGCGGTGCCTGCTCCAGTGAAGAGCTGCCGGCATCACGGTTTTTGTCGAGACTTAACGGCAGCAGCGACTCTTGCCAGTAGAACGTGCGGCCTGCCAGCACGGCCGAGCCACTTTGTTCGGCCAGTTGACTCTGGCCAATGCGCTGCGCCAGCTGCAAGTAATGCAGCTGGTTAAGTGCCACCCACTGCGCCAAGGTCTTGTCACGCAGATAGCCGGCACTGTCGAGCTGAGAGCTGATGCGCAGCTGCCACGCCGTCATCGACAAGGCCAGGATCAATAGCGCCACCAGCACTTCTACCAACGTGAACCCCATTGGCGACTTAGCGCGCTGCATGTTCAGCCTGCACGGCAATGCGGCCCAGCGCATCAACATTCACGTTGGCATCGCAATGCTTGTTGTCGCTACTGCACAGCTGCGCGGTGAAGGCGGTGAATTCACGCGTTGGCAACAGCAAAACTTCCGGGGTGAATCTGGCATTGGCTGCACCTGTGGCAGTGGTGAGTGCTTGTTGCAGTTCCGGCTCCAGCGTCGAACCATCCACACTCACGCGTAGCAGCAAGGTCGGTGGCAACAAGGTTTCGTTGCTTCTGGCATCGAGGATTTTCGGATCTGCCGCTTGCCAGCGCGAACCATCA
Organism: Gammaproteobacteria bacterium; assembly: GCA_947377625.1. Taxonomy (GTDB): domain Bacteria; phylum Pseudomonadota; class Gammaproteobacteria; order Pseudomonadales; family Pseudohongiellaceae; genus CAILUG01. Next base: position 4,396 of record CANCGR010000309.1, read on the forward strand.
TGGAACAACCAGCGATAACCGGTTTGTGAGCTGTCTTCCACATTCACCCGGAAAAAATCCAGCGC
>CANCGR010000310.1 GCA_947377625.1 Gammaproteobacteria bacterium
TTCCAGGACATGTTCGGGGCCATTCGCACCAAAGTGAAAGCCACTGGCTGCACGCGGGCAATTCTGGTCGGCCACAACGCGCATTTCGATCACGGCTTTATCAATGCCGCCGCCGAGCGCAACAACCTCAAACGCAATCCGTTCCATCCGTTTTCTTCGCTCGATACGGTTTCGATGGCAGCCTTGTGCTACGGCCAGACTGTGTTGGCGCGCGCGTGCAAAGCCGCTGGTCTGGAGTTTGATCCCGTCTGTGCGCACAGCGCACGTTATGATGCGGAAAAAACTGCCGACCTGTTTTGCTTGATGATCAACCGCTGGCAAGCGCTCGGCGGCTTCCAGTTTGCCGACGACACCAATACGCCTGCCGAGGAAGTCGATGCCGACAGTTGAGCCCCGCCATCAGCGCTGGTTTTTGATCGCCGCTTTCCTCAACGCGTTTACTGATCTGGGCCACAAGATCATTCTGCAGAACACGGCGTTCAAGCTGTATTCCGGCAGCACGCAAATCGTACTGATTGCCGTGATCAACGCGATGATGCTGTTGCCATTCGTATTACTGATGATGCCGGCCGGGCAAATTTCCGACCGCTTTGCCAAGCTGACAGTAATGCGCCGCGCCAGCCAGGTGGCAGTGGTGTGCTGTGGTTTGATCGTGGTGTTCTACTATCTGAACTGGTTCCTGCCGGCATTTCTGATGACGCTGGCGCTCGCCGCGCAGGCAGCGATCTATTCACCGGCCAAATACGGTTTCATCCGTGAAGCCTTTGGCAAGGAGAAGCTGGGCGAGATCAACGGGCTGCTGTCGGCGCTGTCGATCATAGCGATACTTGCCGGCACGCTCTTCTACTCAATCCTGTTCGAACACTGGTATCCGGCTGACGCTGATTCTGCCGGTAAAGTGTTGCAGGGCGTGGCGGGCGCCAGCTGGTGGCTGCTTATTGGCAGTTTGCTGGAAATGTACGCGCTTTACCGCATTCCCCCGCCAGCAGCAGTCGCCGAAGGCGACACTCTCGCCGATGCTACTGTGCAACCCGAACTGCCGCTATCGGAACCCGTCAGCTTCTCTGTCGATTTCAAACAAGCCTTGTCGTGGTCCGGGCAGCTGACGTTGCTGCGGCCGCTGTGGCAACACCGCACGCTGCGATTGTCAGCAATTGGTCTGTCGGTGTTCTGGGCCGTGGGCCAAGTGTTGCTGGCCACCTTTCCGTCTTTTGTCAAAGAAGTCGCCGGCATTACTGACACCATCGCACTGCAGGGCCTGCTGGCGTGCGCCGGCATCGGTATTGGCTTGGGCTCGGTGTTTGCCGGTCGCTATTCACGCAATTACATTGAAACCGGCTTGTTACCGCTGTCTGCGGTTGCACTGGCGCTGGGGCTGATCTTGCTGCCTACTCTCACCAGCGCATTGTGGATGGGTCCATGGATGCTGCTGATCGGTTTTGCCGGCGGTGTATTTATCGTGCCGCTCAACGCGCTGATCCAGTATCACTCCAAACCGTCGGAATTGGGTCTGACATTGTCCGCCAGCAACTGGCTGCAAAATCTGGTCATGGGTTTTTTCCTGCTGCTGACCACGGTGTTTGCACTACTGGGTTTGCAAAGCCGCAGTTTGTTGTTATTGATCGGCTTGGTCGCAGCAATCGGTGCCTGCTACACGCTGTATCAATTGCCGCAAAGCCTTACCCGTTTCCTGCTCGGCCGCATTGTCAGCTCGCAGTACCGCATCAAGGTGCAGGGCATGCGGCATATCCCCGCTGCCGGTGGTGTGCTGCTGCTTGGCAACCATGTCAGCTGGATTGATTGGGCGGTGGTGCAGATCGCGTGTCCACGGCCAGTGCGCTTTGTGATGATCAGCAGTATTTATGACCTCTGGTATCTCAACTGGTTTTTCAAACTGTTTGATTGCATTCCGATCCAGGCCGGTGCGTCGTCGCGCTCGTCACTGGATGCCGTGGCAGCGGCGTTAAAAAATGGCGAGGTGGTGTGCCTGTTCCCCGAGGGCGTGATCAGCCGCAATGGCCAGCTCGCCGAATTCCGCAAAGGTTATGAGCGCGCCTGTGCTGAAGCCGACGACAGCGTCGTTATCGTCCCTTTCTTTTTGCGCGGTTTGTGGGGCACGGTATTTTCGCGCTCCGGCTCGAATTTGCGCCGGCACACCAATCCCGGTCTCAGCCGTGAAGTGGTGGTGGATTTCGGGCAACCCCGATCACGCCACACCACCGCAGCCGAACTCAAACAAATCATTCGCGAACTCGGCTACGATTCGTGGAAAGAATATTCCGACAACTTGCCCACCATCGGCGCGCATTGGGTAGACACCTGCTGCAAACGCGGCAATCCGGTGGTGTTGCTGGATACCCTCGGCGCCTGCTTGCGCGCCAAGCAAGCGTTGACCGCCACCATCATTATGGGCCGCCGTTTCAAACGCATGAGCCCTGAACAAAATGTCGGACTGCTGCTGCCCAGTAGCACCGGCAGTGTGCTCGGCAATCTCGCCCTGGCGATGCTCGGCAAGACCACGGTCAATCTCAACTTCACTGCCAGCACTGATGCGTTGGTGTCATCGGTGCAGCAGGCAGAAATTCACACCATCTACACTTCCAGCAAGTTTCTCGACCGCCTCAACAAGCGCGGCATCACTCTCGAGCCACTGCACGCGCATGCCAAGCTGGTAATGCTGGAAGATTTCAAAAGCGATACGTCCACTTCTGAAAAATTGCTGACACTGGCCGCGTGCTGGTTGTTGCCCTGCGGCCTGCTCAAACTGCTCTATGCGTCGCACAAATCCATCAATGACGCCGCCGTGATCCTGTTTTCCAGCGGCAGTGAAGGCCTGCCCAAGGGCATCACCCTCACGCATCGCAATCTGCTGGCCAACGTCAAGCAGATCACCGAACTGCTCAATCTCGGCGACGACGATGTGATGCTGGCCAACTTGCCGCCTTTCCATGCTTTTGGTTTGACGGTGACCCATTTCATGCCAATGCTCGAACGTATTCCGGTGGTGTGCCACGCCGATCCCACCGATGTATACGGCGCGGCCCAGGCCATCGCGACGCACAGCATCACTACCATGTTCGGCACCTGCAGTTTTTTCCGGCTCTACAACCGCAACAGCAAGATCCATCCGTTGATGCTGCAGAGTCTGCGACTGTGCATTGCGGGCGCCGAAAAACTGCAGGAAGAAGTGCGCAAGGAATTCAAACTCAAATTCAGCAAGGACATTCTCGAAGGTTATGGCGCCACCGAAACTTCACCGGTGGCTTCCGTCAATATGCCCGACGAGATCAGCCCCGATAATTGGCAGGTGCAAGTGGCGTGGAAACCGGGTTCAGTGGGCATGCCTCTGCCGGGCACTTCGTTTCGCATTGTCGATCCACACAACTTTGCCACACTGCCTGCGGGCGACGCCGGCATGATTCTGATCAGTGGTGTACAAGTGATGCCGGGGTATCTGAACGATCCCTCCCGATCCGCTGAAGTGCTGAAAGTGATTGATGGCAAAAACTGGTATGTCACCGGCGACAAAGGCTATCTCGATGTGGACGGCTTCCTGTTCATCATCGACCGCTATTCACGCTTCGCCAAAATCAGCGGTGAGATGGTGGGGCTTGGCGCCGTCGAAACTGCGGTCAAGGCCGCAGTCAATGAAGACGAGTTTGAAGTAGTCGTCGTCAGCGTGCCGGACGAAAAGAAAGGTGAACGCCTGGTTGCGCTGACCACGACCGAGCTTGATGCCGGTGTAATGCGGGAAAAACTGATTGCCGGTGGGCTGAATACACTGGCCTTGCCTGCGCACTATGCCAAGGTCGACGCCATCCCCAAGCTCGGCTCCGGCAAAACCGATTTCACTACTGCCACCCAAATGGCGCTGACCTTGGTAACGCTGGCCGGGTAAGCGCCATAGTGCTCACTCGTAGCGAGCGAGAATTTCTGTTTCAGTTTGGGCAGCAGCTATCCATTCATCCAGCGCCGGCACGTTCAATAGGGTGTGCACATAACGCAAGGCAGTGGTAGTCAACTGCGGCTGACGACTGTTGAAACGCAGCGCGATTGGCGCATACATGCAATCGGCAATTGAAAATCTGCCAAACAAAAATGGCCCGCTGGATTCCTCAAGGCACTGTTGCCACAACTGCTGGATACGCGCTATTTCAGGCAGCAGCACCGGATCTTCTGCAGCTTTGCGTTGCAACCTCACATTCATCGGCCAGCGCGAACGCACTTCGTTAAACCCTGAATGCATTTCTGCAGATACTGCCCTGGCCTTGGCACGCGCAGCACTGGCACCGGGCCAGCCCTGCCCTTGTAAATATTGCTCTGAGACATATTCACAGATGGCCAGTGAATCCCATATCTGCAGCGCGCCATCGTGCAACACCGGCACTTTCAATGACGGGGAATACCTGGCCAGCCGTTCGGCTGAATCGGCCTGATACAACGGAATGCGCACT
>CANCGR010000311.1 GCA_947377625.1 Gammaproteobacteria bacterium
TCAGATCAAGGCGGTAGCGCTCGCCAATCGCGCCCCAGTAATGCACGCCGGCGCCGCCGAGCGGATCGACTCCCATGCGAATGCGCGAATCACGAATCAGATCCATGTCCAGCACAGCACCGAGATCGGCCACATAGGCACCCACATAATCATGCACGTGGGTAGTGGCTGCGTTTCTGGCACTGGCTTCACTGATGCGCTTGACGCCCTGCAGCTTGTCGGCCAGCAAGACATTGGCGCGATCCTGAATCCACTTGGTCACGGCAGTGTCGGCCGGACCACCATGTGGCGGGTTGTATTTGATACCACCGCTGTCGGGCGGATTATGCGAAGGCGTAATGACAATGCCATCGGCCAGTGCAGAAGTGCGATTGCGGTTATAAGCGATGATGGCGTGCGAGATCACCGGCGTTGGTGTGTATTCATCACCCGCGGCAATCATGAGTTCAACGCCGTTGGCAGAGAGCACTTCCAGTGCACTGACAAAAGCCGGCGTTGACAGTGCATGGCTGTCGAAGCCCAGAAACAGCGGCCCGCTGATGTGCTGGCTCGTGCGATATTCGCTGACTGCCTGACTTACGGCCAGGATGTGCCATTCGTTGAAACTGCTTTCAAAGGAACTGCCACGATGGCCAGACGTGCCAAACGCAACGCGCTGCGCGGCGACACTGCTGTCGGGCTGCTGGCTGTAATAGGCGGTGATAAGAGCGGGGATATTTACCAGCGTGTCGAGCCCAGGCAAGGTGCCAGCCGTTGATACTGCTTTACTGTTCATGAACTACAACCTCTGCTTTGAGTTGGCTAATCGTACTGTGCCGCGCTCGGCAAAGGCCAGCAAGGTTTGCTCTCGTATGCAGAGGCCGGATAATCTGCAGTCGGGCTCCAATCCAACGCATGCCGGAACCAGAATCCGCTGCCACCTCACGCCACCGGCAGGCCTTCTTCCTGCCAGCGCAGCAAGCCGCCTTTTATGCTGGCCACTTGATGGCGACCAGCACCGCTCAGGATGGTATAGGCCAACACTGAACGTTTGCCCGAGCGGCACAAGGTCATCACTGGTTTGTCGGTGGGGACTTCACCAAGCCGCTCGCGCAGCTCATTCACCGGAATCATCAGTGCACCTTTTATGCGGGCGCTCTCTTCATCGGTTTCCACGCGGGTGCGCACATCCAGCACATACACATCTGCCAGATGCATAGCCACCCACTGCGGTGAAATTTCCAGCACCTTGCTGTAAGTAGTAACCACTGGTGCCCACGCGGGCTGCTTCGGCAACTCGTCGTCACTGGGGCGGCCAGCCTTGAGATTGGCGGGTACTGCTATCGCCAGCTTCTTCGGATGCGGCAAATCCATGTTTTCCATGTAGCCAACAAAGTCGCCTTCATTGGCCTGACCGCCGATGCGCGGGTTCAGATGTTTTTCTTCACCGATGCTGCTGGCTGTGCGGCCAACATAGTCATGGCCAGGGTAAACCACATAGTCATCAGGCAGCGTGAACAGTTTGCTGGTGATGGAATCAAACAGCTTGTGCGCAGAACCTTGCTGGAAGTCAGTGCGACCACAGCCACGAATCAACAAGCTGTCGCCGGTGAACACCATCTTGTGCTCAGGCAGCACAAAACTGATGCAGCCATCGGTATGACCGGGCGTAGCCAGCACGTGCAGCTCTTGCTTGCCGAAACACAGCGTATCGCCCTCGCCCAACTCAAGGTCGAGCCCTTCAATGCCGGAGTGTTCGGACGCAAATATTTTGCTCCCCAGTGCATGCTTCAGCAGCCAGGCGCCAGTGACGTGATCGGCATGGCAATGGGTTTCCACGCAGGCCAGCAGGTCAAGTTCAAGTTCGCCGATCAATGCGAGGTCACGCTCATATTGTTCATATACCGAATCAATCAGCAGCGCCTGGCGCGAATCGCTGTCGGCCAAGAGGTAAGTCCAAGTGCCGGAGCTTTGGTCGAACAGTTGACGGAATAACAGAAGGTTCTTCATGACTGTGGTTCATTGAATGGAACAATGGGTTGCTGGTGGCAAGATAGCACGAGCGTAGGTAGTGTGGCCGGCCACACATCAGGAACGCGTATCGACCTCACCGATTTTCTACAACCCCTAAAAATTACGCCATCACAAAGTACAGCGCGAGTCTCATCAAGACTTTTTGTAGCCCGGCTTTACCTGCTGCTTGTTGAGCATGGGATAGTGTTTGACGTTCAGGGTAAACAGCCGCAGCTCCTGCCCCAGAACAGTAGCTGCAATCAGGGCATCATTGAGTCCTACTCCATGTGAGCGACCCCAGTCGCGTCGCAACAACCCGCCTTTGGCAGCAGTATCGGCGCCGATAGGGATGATCTCCAGTGTGGAGAGGAGTTGTTCCAGCGCAGCACGTTCATGCCCCTCGCGCACTCCGACATGCAGCTCTGCCACGCTGATGGCGCTGATCCATACACGATCAGGCAGGCGCTGTACGAAGCTGACTGCCTGGGGGTATCCACGCAAATAGTCGATCCAGATATCGGTATCGACCAGAGGTTCTGGCACGCTCAAAACCGGCGTTCCTCCCGACGCAATTGCGCCAGACTGGGAGACCCCGGCTCGGCCTTTTTCCATGCACCAGCTGCTGCTTTGCGTCGCGTGGTTTTGCTGGCGGGATGATGCTGGGCAATGTAGACATCAACCGCCTCCCGAATGACAGCGCTGGCACTTGAACCTTGCTCCTGAGCAAGACTGGCCAAAGCCGCCTGTTGGGCAGCGGTAAGATAAATCTGGGTTCTGGAGAAATTTTCCATGGGGAAATAGTGATGTATGAGAGTGATGTATGTCAAGTTTGGAAAAATGGAGAATTGCCTCAATTACCGTAACTTTGCAGTCGCCACTGCGTCTACTTGCAAACCTTCAGGATCAAGCAACGGATCGCCGAGCACCACTACACCATAGTCACGGCGCGCACCTTCCACCGACACATAACCATCGCGCACATCTTTCATCACACGCTCGGCTTCGCGCGTGAATGGATGTTTCCAGCCACCACCGCCATTGGTGATGTAACGAAAACTGGCGCCAGCTTCGGTAGGCCAATCAGGGCTGCGCGCATAATAAACATACTCGCCTGCGGCAGAAGCCTGGTTATTTTTTGCATCAATGCGGCCAGCCACGGCAGTAGCCGCAGCATAGGAAGCTGCATCCAGTGCAAGTTGCTTGCTGCCCTGCTTCTGCTGCTCATGCCACAACCACACACCACCGGTCGGCCCTTCTTTCCCATCCAGCACACCAAAACCAGTAGCCTGTTTGAAACGCAAGGTGATGAGGCTGTGGCGAGCGCTCTGCAACCACAGTGAATCTTTCAGCACTGCTGCACCGCCTCGGTTATAACCGGCACCGGCCGTGTCGATGGCATATTCACGCCGCATGATGGCCAAGGGGTAGTCGGCCTCGCTGGTTTCAATCGGCGTGTCGATGCTGTTGGCCTGCGCAAAAATCATGTAGCTGTCGGCATCACCATGCCGTGTGGCGCCCCACGGCCCGCGTTCACCACCGGCCACGCCCACTGCCACCCACATGCCACCGTGCGGATGGTGGCCAATGCCGGTGTGCAAGTTAGGCGCGCCATGATCACCCGCTACGGCCTGCTCGCCCAAGGCGGGCGCCAGCGCCTGAAAGATCGCGGCAATCAGCGCATTGGTGCTTTCACCGTAAGCAAACACCGCGCCCTCAGGCGGTAACGCGCTGCAGATGGCGCCGTCGGGAATCACGATATCGATGGCGCGATAAGTGCCGGAGGTAAACGTGCCTTCCGGGTCTAACAGGAATTTCAACGCGGCACCTACCGCCGTTTTGGTATCAAGATAAGTGCCGTTGATGCAGGTGCGCGCCTGGCGCGCCGTGCCTGACACATCCACTTCCAGACGCTGCCCGCGTTTGCATAAATGCACGCGCACCGGATATTGCTCGCTGGCGTCTACGCCATCGGCATCCACCAGTGCTGAGCCGTACCAGTCGCCATCAGGCAACGCGGCAATGGCTTGGGTCATGCGCTCAGCATCGGCATCACAGCGATAGTCCATGGCGCCCTGCACGGCAGCGACACCGTAACGCGCAATACTTTCCTGCAACAACTGTTCACCCAGCCGCAGGCACGCACACAAGGTTTGCATGTCGCGCGCCAGCAGTTGCGCAAAGCGCACGTTGTCACCAATCAGGTTCCAGGTTTCTGCCACCGGCTTGCCGGCTTTCATCAGCAAACGTGGCGACATCACCAGCCCGTTTTCGTAGGTGTTGGTTTTGGTGCTGGAGAAACCACCGGGCACGGTGCCGCCCATGTCGAGTTGATGGGCTTTGAGATTGACGAAGGCCACAATACGACCTTCATGAAACACCGGGAAACAAAACAGCACATCGTTGACATGAGTGCCAGTGCGATAAGGATCATTGCCAATCAACACATCACCGGGGCCA
>CANCGR010000312.1 GCA_947377625.1 Gammaproteobacteria bacterium
CTTTGCCGGCAAATACAAAGCCTTGAGCACCGCTGCACCGAAGCCACTGGTGTTCAAGAAAAGTGACGAGAGTGAATTGACTGAACTTTGCTATCGCGCCTTGTCTTCGTTTGAAGAATATCAGCAACTGCTGCGTCAGCGTGCTGGCAAGGATGCAAAGCTGCAAGCTGAGCTGACTTGCAATGGCATGCCGGTGATTGATTTTGTCAGCCGTTATCGCAATCGCGCTGACGTTAGTGCTATTTCCTTGCAGTAAGCGTTATCCCTTTTTCTCCCCCCGCCCGACCTGGTTTGCCGGAGCCTTCACAAGCTCCGGCTTTTTTTATTTTACTTTTCCAGTTGCTGCCAACGCTGATAGAGTTTTTCCAGTTCCTGCTGCGCTGTCGTCAGCTTTTTGAAAACCGGTTCACTGTCGGCGCGTGATTTCAGGTAGAACTCGGGATGTGCAATTTGCAGCTCAATGGCTGAAATGGCTTTTTCAGCATCTTCAATTTTTTGCGGCAGCTGATCGAGCTCGCGTTGTTCCTTGTAAGTGCGTTTGGCTTTGAGCGCTGGCGTGGGCTGCGCTTCAATTGGTTTTTGCTCGTCGGCTTTCGGCTCTTGCTCTGCTGGTGTCTGCGGCGTTGAGCCGGCGTGCACTTCAGCGTTTTCATCAGCAAAGCTGCCGCCTTGTTTGATCCAGTCAACATAGCCACCAACATAACGGGCTACTTTGCCCCTGCCCTCAAACACGATGCAACTTTGCACCACGTTGTCGAGAAATTCGCGGTCATGGCTCACCAGCAGCAAGGTGCCCTGGAATTCCAGCAGTAACTCTTCCAAAAGCTCGAGTGTTTCCAGATCGAGATCGTTGGTCGGTTCATCCATCACCAACAGGTTGGCCGGCTTGCTGAACAGCTTGGCAAGAATGAGACGATTCTGTTCACCACCGGAAAGTGCTTTCACTGGCTGGCGCAAACGGTCTGGCGTGAACAGGAAATCCTGCAAGTAGGAAATCACATGCTTCTGGCGGCCGTTGATTTCGATGTAGTCGCTGCCGTCACACAGGTTGTCCTTCACGCTTTTTTCACCCTGAAGTTCACCGCGCAGCTGGTCAAAGTAGGCCAGTTCAAGCTTGGTGCCTATTTTTACCGTGCCGCTGTCAGGAGTGAGCTGGCCCAGCAGGATTTTCAGCAGTGTGGATTTGCCGGCGCCGTTGGGGCCGATCAACCCGATCTTGTCGCCACGCATGATCTTGGTGGAGAAATTTTTGATGATGGTGCGCACACCAAAACTTTGACTGATGTGTTCAAGCTCCATCACGATCTTGCCGCTGGCATCAGCACTGTTGAGCTGCATGCTGGCCTTGCCTTCGACATTGCGGCGCGCCTGGAATTCATTGCGCATGGCTTCGAGTGCACGCACCCTGCCCTCGTTGCGCGTGCGGCGAGCTTTGACGCCCTGACGAATCCACACTTCTTCCTGCGCCATCTTCTTGTCGAATTCCATGTTGGACTTGGCTTCGGCTTCCAGCTGCTGGTCGCGGAACACCAGAAAGCGCCGGTAATCGTGCTGCCAAACGCGCAGCGCACCGCGATCAAGTTCGAGAATGCGGTTGGCTACGGCCTGCAAGAAACTACGATCATGGGTGATGACCACCACGGCGCCGCGATATTCCTGCAGCTGTTTTTCCAGCCATTGGATGGCCGGAATATCGAGATGGTTGGTCGGTTCGTCGAGCAGTAGTACATCGGGATTGCTCACCAACGCGCGGCCCAAGGCCACACGGCGCATCCAACCGCCCGACAATTCCGCCATGGTTTTCTGAGCCGGCAATTGCAGCATCGAAATCACGCTTTCCACTTGCTGCTGCACGCCCCACGCATTCTGGGTTTCGATGTCGTGCTGCACTTGTTCGAGCTTGGCCAGCACTTGCGGTGTGGGCTCCTGCTCAATCAGATGATGAAACTCTTTGATGAGTGCACCGGCACCGGCCAGACCATCGGCGATGTAATCGAACACGGTTTGATCGGTGGAGTGCGGCAATTCCTGATCAAGGTAAGCGATCTTGATTTCCGGCTCAGTCCAGAACTCACCGCCATCGGCCTTGATCTTGCCGCTTAACAGTTTCATGAACGTGGATTTGCCGGCGCCATTGCGACCGAGCAGACCCCAGCGTTCGCCGGGCTGAATTGTCAGCGAAACTTTGTCGAGCAGCACCTGGGTGCCATAGGCTAATTGAATGTCGGCAAGGCGAAACAGTGGCATGGGGAAAGCTGCGGGCAGTGGTTACAATGGGGCCGAAATCCGCCTATGGGGCGGTTGGCAAAAAAGAGCGGCGAGCATACATGAATTCAACGCCACATTCCCCCCAAGTTGGCCCGCGCCGCCTGATTGTTGGCATCAGCGGCGCCTCGGGCATCGTCTATGGCATCACCGCTTTGCGGCTGTTGCGCGAGCTGGGAATTGAAACCCATCTGGTGGTGAGCAAGTCGGCCATCGTTACTCTGGCCCATGAAAGCGATATCAAATATGCGCAGTTGTGCGCGTTGGCCGATGTGCATTATCAAAGCACGGATATAGGCGCCGCGATCTCCAGCGGCAGCTTTCGCACGATGGGGATGCTGGTGGCACCCTGCTCTATTCGCAGTTTGTCGGAGATCAGCACTGGCGTGACTTCCTCTCTGCTTAGCCGCGCCGCCGATGTGGTGCTGAAAGAGCGCCGCCGGCTGGTCTTGATGGTGCGGGAAACCCCGCTGCATGCCGGGCATCTGCAGAGCATGCTCAATGTGACCAATATGGGCGCGGTAGTAATGCCGCCAGTGCCAGCCTTTTATGCAAAACCCGCAAGCTTGCAGGATATGGTGGACCAGACTGTGGGCCGCGCTCTGGATCTGTTTGACTTGGGGGTCGGCATAAAACGCTGGGGAGAATCTTAAAATACAACTTATAGATTTAAATACAACAAAAATGGTGTAATTTAATTTGATTAAGGCACCATTTGATTTATTAAATACATCTTTTTAGATTTAAATACTATTTACACAACTAATAAATAGTATTTACACTAACCACTAATTTCCCCCACACAGCCACACCCCCGTTATGTTGCTGCATCAACAGCTCAAACAGCGCCGAAAGTTGCTCGGCCTGCAACAGGCCGACATGCTGCTGCGCATTGGTATGAACCAGCAGCAATATCAACGCATTGAAGCAGAGGGCAATCCCCGGCTGGAAACACTCGGGCTAATCGCGCAAGGGCTGGAGGCTGAGCTGGTGCTGGTGCCGCTGACGCGGCTGGCCGAAGTGCTGGCCTTGCTGGCACAGCCGCCCGCAGACTCCCTTACGACTCACGCGGTAATGGAAACGCCGGCTCCCGCCACCGTGCCGGTCGATGTTGATCCGTGGGCCGCTGTATTCAGCCAACCCAAAGCTTGAAGCCCCAATGAGCACGCCTTCAGCCAAACCCATGGAGCACGTGTCGGTGCTGCGACTGTCGCTGCATGGCGATGTGATTGGCCATCTGGCTGGTTATCAGGGCGGCCGCTCAGTGCTGGTGTTCGATCCGGCCTATGTGGAGAGCAACAACCGTCCCACTTTCACGTTAACCGGCTCATTGCAGCATCCCGCCAGCGCCACGGTGTTTGCCCAGCCGTGGTTGCGCCAGCAACGGCTGCATCCGGTGCTGTCGAATTTGTTGCCGGAAGGTGCACTGCGTGAGTGGCTGGCTCAGCAATTGAAAGTGCATCCCGACAATGAGTTTCCGCTGTTCGCCCTGCTCGGTGGCGACTTGCCTGGCGCCGTGCAAGCACACCCCCTCACACCCGACGAAATCCCGCCGGGCGTATTGGACTTCCGCACCTCGGTGGAACCGGTACCGCGTGCGGTAGATTATCCGCATGCACATTTTTCGCTGGCCGGTGTGCAGATGAAATTTTCGATGCACGAACGCGATGGCCGTTATCTTCTGTCCGTGCCGGATACCTTGGGCGAATGGATCATCAAGACACCGTCCACGCGTCACAGTGGTGTGCCTCTCAACGAATACACCTCGATGAAACTGGCGGAGCTGGCGGGCGTCGCCATTCCAGAAGTGCGGCTGGTGCCACTGACGCTGCTCGACAATCTGCCTCCCCTCAATTTGCCACCAGAGGAGATGGCGTTCGCGATACGCCGCTTTGATCGCACCGGCGCACGTGAACGCGTGCATGCGGAAGATTTTGCGCAAGTGCTGTTCAAATATCCGCACGAGAAATACGGCAGCAGTAACGCCGAAATGCTGGGCAGGGTAGTGCACGGCTTTACCAATCAAGCGTTGGCCCAAACCCAGCAACTGGCCCGGCGGTTGCTGGTGAACGTGTTGCTGGGCAACGGTGATGCGCATCTGAAAAACTGGAGCCTGCTGTACCCTGACCAGATCAATGCCGAACTCGCCCCTGCCTATGACATTCTGTTCACGCAAGCCTT
>CANCGR010000313.1 GCA_947377625.1 Gammaproteobacteria bacterium
GACCGGCAGCAATATCCGGCTGGATTTCACTGCAGCACCCGGCTTGTGGAAAGTGCATGCCGATGCCGGGCAAATTGAACAGGTAATCACCAACCTGGCCATCAATGCGTGTCAGGCCATGCCCGATGGCGGCTTTTTGCATATCCAGCTCAACAACATGAGTTTCGCTGAGGGCGGCCCTGGCAATTGCGCGCCTGGCGACTATGTGCGCGTGAAAGTGGCTGATGATGGCGAAGGCATTGCTGATGAAATTCTGCTCAAAATCTTTGACCCTTATTTCAGCACCAAACCTACCGGCAGTGGCCTGGGCCTGGCCACCGTATACTCCATCGTAAAGAAACATGGCGGCTCCATAGAGGTTGCCTCCAAAGTGGGCCAGGGCACGACGTTTTTGATTTATCTGCCGGCGGCCCAGGCGCAGGAAAAAAGTGAAGAGAACATTCCTGCCTTCAACCAGGCCAACGAATACAGCGCCGGTCGCGTTCTGGTGATGGATGATGAAAAGGAGCTGGGCGAGCTCGTTCAGCAGATTCTTGAGCTGAAAGGCTTTGTGGTTGAGCTGGTATTGGATGGTGCAGACGCCATTGCGAAATACCGGCAGGCGCTTGCCCAAGGCTCGCCCTTTGACTGCATTATCATGGATCTCACAATACCCGGCGGCATCGGCGGCAAAGACGCCATCCGGGAAATTCTGCTGCTCAACCCGGATGCGAAAGTGATCGTCTCCAGCGGTTACGCCGAAGACCCGGTAATGGCCAACTATCGCGACTATGGCTTCAAAGGGGTAATTCCCAAACCCTACACACCCAGACAATTGACCGAGGTAGTGCAGGAAGTACTCTGCCTTTAAGCCTTCACCAGCCGCGCTATCGTCGCCTGATGGGCAAAAGAGGGTTGGCACTGTGCGCAAGTTAAAGAAGAATAGCGACCCACAACAAGCACCCGCCACCTGAAACGGACCACTGTCATGAATGTATTGATCACCGGCGCCAATGGCTTTGTCGGCCAAGGGCTCGCCAACCGCGTGTTGCAGCAAACCATCAACGGCCGCAACGTAAGCAGCCTCACCTTGCTGAGCCGGCGTTTTGAAAATCCGCCCATTGATGCACGTGTGCGACTCATCAAAGGCGACATGGCGGATGCCGCATTATTGAAGAGCGCATTGGACGACGAACCCGAAGTCATCTTCCATCTGGCCTGCGTGCCCGGCGGTGTCAGCGAAGCCAACTTTGAACTGGGCAAGCACATCAATCAGGACGGCACAGTGGGCCTGCTGGAAATGCTGCGGACGCGCCAATGGAAATCAACGCATGTGCCGCGCTTGGTGTTTACCAGCTCCATTGCTGTCTATGGCCAGCCCTTGCCGGCGTTTGTCGATGAAAACCTGCGTGCCTGCCCCGGCCTGAGTTACGGTGCCCAGAAGATGGTCGGCGAAATCCTCATTGCCGATTACAGCCGGCGCGGCTGGCTCGATGGCCGCAGCGTGCGCTTGCCCGGCATCATGTCGCGTCCACCAGATGACGCCGGCCATGCTTCACGTTTTTTGAGCGACATCATTCGTAATCTGGCCGAAGGTAAACCGTTTGTGTGCCCGGCAGCACCGGCAGCCAAGTCGTGGTTCCTCTCACACCCGGCCTGTATCGACAACCTGATCCACGCCGCACAGTTGCCCGCAGCAGCCATGAACGCCAGCCGTCAGTGGCAACTACCGGCCCAGCATATTTCCATGCAGGCGTTGGTGGATGGCATTGCGGCGGTGCACGGTGAACAAGTCAGAAGTTTGATCACTTATCAGCCTGACCCAGTGATTCAAGGCATCTATGCCAGCTATCCGCCGCTGCTGACACCGCAAGCGGAAGCGGTGGGCTTCAAGCATGACGGCGATGTCGTGACCTTGGTGCGAAGGGCCATGGAATAGGCTACCAGTCTCACACTGCATCGCGTCCGCAGATCCAAACATCAGGATGTCGCCAGCTCCCCCGGAGTGCGGCGTGATTCAGTGATCGTTGTCAGCTTGATACTTCTTCGCTTTTGCAGCCTGATCGCAAACACCGCAAACACCAATCCTGTTGCCAACATCGTCAAATCAAAACCTGCCATGATCCAGTCGCCTTGCAACAGGCTGACGCCAAGATGGCGCTCGGTGGTGAGTGCATTCAACAAGGGCAGCAATGCATAGGCGGCAGCGGCCAACCACAACAATTCAACCCAGGCTTTTTCCAGCTGTCGCCAGATCGGATAGAGGAAGCTGGCGGCCAGTGTCAGATACATCGCATGCACTTCCCAATCGGCTCGCGTTTCCATCGCCACCGGCAGCAGACGATTGGCCCAGAAATACGCAGCAATCGCAATCGGCAAACCAACGATGGTGCCAAGGTTCAACTTGTCGACCAGCATGATGCCGAAATGCGGATCTTTGTTGGTTTTGAGCAATTTCTGCTTGCGGGTGTTTGACCACAGCAGCAAGCCAGTGCCGATCATTGCAGTGCCAGCCACGCCCATGAACAAATACAGGAAGCGCAGGAACGGCCCGGCAAACAAACCCTTGTGCAAACCCTTCAGTGTTTGATCGGCATAGCCGGAAGGATAGATATAAGGGCCAGGATCATTCTCGACCAGCTTGCCGCTGACACCATCAAAGATTGCACTGTAGTCAGGGAACGCGATGGTTTCGCTTGGCAGTGGTTTGAATACCACGCGTGCATTGGCATCGCCGGGATTGCGCACTTCCACGGTGGTCACTTTGTCTTTGCCCCACAGTGTGTCGACTTTATCCAGCATCGGCGCGAGGCTGGCCAGTGGCGCCGCAACACCAGCAGCGCCAGCGATGGTGGCACCGGGCACACCATAGGTGCCTTGATAAACTTGCAAGCCCACCGACTTGCCGGCGCTTGCGCTATAAAGCAGATGCGGTACCGCTGGCGTGAATTGATAAACAAAGAACAACAGGCCGCTGTAGGTAACAATCAAGTGGAACGGCAGCGAACCCACGCTGAGCAGGTTATGGCCGTCGAGCCAACTGCGCTGACCTTTGCCGGGCCGGAACGTAAAGAAATCCTTGAAGATGTTTTTGTGCACGATGATGCCGGTGATCATGCCGGCAAACATGATCACACTGCAGATCATGATAATGATGTTGGCCCAGGTCAGCGGCAGATAGGCCATGTTGTAATGCATTTTGTACAGCAGTTGGCCACCGCCAGTGGCGCGTGCGCTACTGTCGACTGGCACACCAGTGACGGGATTCAGTGTTTCATGCACGGTGAGGCCACGCTTGTTGTTGGCATCCGGCTTTTGGGTCCACGCGATTTCCAGCCACGGCGCTTCTCGGCCGCCAATCAGTTGAATGTTCCACACCGCTGCATCCGGCGCGACAGTAGCGAGTTGTGTTTGTGCCAAGGCGAGTTGCTCACGCGTGGTGGCGCTGGACGCAAAGAACGGCTTGTCGGGCGTCATCCAGTAATCGATTTCCTTGTCGAGATAACCCACGGTGCCGGTGAGATAGACATAGAACAATAGCCAGCCGACGATCAGACCCAGCCAGGTGTGCAACCACGACATCGATTGTCTGAAACCTTCTTTCATGGCAACGCTCCCTGAAAATAGTAATAAGCATCGACCAGTGCCAGCGGCACTGCCACCGCGATCAAACCCAGCCACGCCTTGGTGGCGGTGCGCACCGAAAATACCCAGATGATGGCGAGCGTGTAGTAGATAAAGCTGGTCTGCATCGCAAATAGCAAAGCTTTGTATTGCTCAAACGGCAGCAGAATGCTCAACGCGAGGTTGGCCAGATTGATCAGCACGTAGGCGCCAACCGAGGCCGCCAGCACGCGTGAAAAAATGCTGAGCCGATAAGCGGTAGTCAGTGCTGCGCTCATGCCAACAACCCCACTACCACCAGCACTACGCTGGCACCGCCGAACAGCAGACTGCGCTTGGGCCAATAGGTGAGCAGCATTGCCTGCACAAAGGCGGCAGCGGCCCAAAGGGAAATCCACAGCACCAGGCCAATCCAGAAACCGTATTGCTTGAAGCAAGGCAGTGCTGACAGCGCGACGCAGCCATAGCCGGCTATGCGGTTAATCAACATCCAGCGCGGAAAATTGTCACTGTCTGGCCAAACCTTCAGGTAGTGGCGTTTCAGCGACAGGCTGAGCAAAACGAAGCCAAGACAGGCAAGGCCGAAACTGATGCTGGTCATGGTGCGACAAGTCCCCTTTTTTCAACAAAGGCGCAGTGCCGGGAAAGATATAGGAAACAGGTGTCACAGTCAGCCAGTTACCCGCTTGGGCGGCAACTGGAAGACGGCTAATACACGGGAAGGAAGAACGCAGGCGACAGCGATGGCATAGCAAAACGGTGACGACCACTGTTAGGTAAATAATAGCCTGCACTATCGACTTCGGGAAGACTGCATTTTTCACCGCTTATC
>CANCGR010000314.1 GCA_947377625.1 Gammaproteobacteria bacterium
ACGCTGCTGGCCGCTGGGCTCACCATCACCCCTGCGTTGGCGCAGAATGCCGCCACACCTCGTATGAGCGATGGCCATCCTGATCTGAGCGGCATCTGGTGGACCGGCGGAGATCTTGGCAGCCCGGGTTATGGCAGCAGCAACAAAGCGGCTGGCACTGGCCCCAATGGCCCGAAACTGCCCTCGTTCACTGATCTGTATCAGCCATGGGCAATCGAACATGCCAAAACCTTGCGCGACAAGAATGATCCAACGCTGCAATGCAAACCTACTGCCTTCGGCACTTTGAGTGTGCGACTGTTCGATGTGGGCACACTGGGCCAGATCATCGCCAAACCCAACATGATGGTGTTCCTGCAGGAAACCTTTCACGGTTACCAGCAGATACCCACTGACGGGCGCAAGCATCGCCCGGTGCCCCCCTCTTTTCGTGGCGATGCAGTAGGCCACTGGGAAGGCGACACCTTTGTCGTTGAAACCAAAAATTTCACGGATGACACATGGATCTTTGCCGAAGGCCGCGTGTCCTTCCACTCCGACCAGATGCGCGTGGTTGAGCGCTATACCCGCACCGACGCCAAAACCATGCGCATCGAAGCCACCGTTTATGACCCCAAAGTGCTCACCGCGCCGTGGGTAGTACCGCCTCAAACGCTCACGCTGTCTCCTGATGATCAACTGCTGCCGTTGATCTGTACCGGCGTGGAAACCCAGGAGCTGATGGATGCAGCCCAGAAATAGGAAATAACTTCACATGCGCGATGTCATCATTACCAGGGAACCGGTAGAGCTCTACAAAATTCTCAAATTCGAAGCCTTGGTGGATAGCGGCGGTGCGGCCAAGGCCGCCATCGAGCAAGAGCTCGTCAAAGTGAATCACGTGGTAGAGACTCGCAAGCGCAAGCAGATTGTCTCGGGGGATCGTATTGAATTTAATGGTGAGATCCTGAACATTGTGTTCAAGGCCAATTAAAAAATTTCTCACAAAATAGTTTGGTTCCCACCCAAAAGAAAAGGCGCGCCCGGTTACCCTGGCGCGCCTTTTTCATATCAATCAACCGTAGCGCTTATTCCCAACCGGTGGGTGCGTTGTAAGTAGTGGTGAAGCCCATGGCTTCGATTTCATGCACCATGCCGTCAGCGCCAATCTTGAAGATATGGCCGGCTGGCAGATCGAACGGCGCGAACTTGAAAGTGTCCTTGGTCATCTGCGAGGTGGTGCCATCAAGGTTCTTCACGTCATAGGGAAGGTTGTCCATCGGATGACGGAAGTGCGACAGGCCCATCACCAGACCGGTCTGCGGATCGGCTGCGAACACACGGCGGTTTTCGATGCGGGCGATGTACTGGAACGTGCCGCTGTTCAGCTGGCCGCGACAGTCGCGCGCGCGTTTTGGTGCTGGCGCAGTGCCGGGCACCGCTGGAGCATCAGGGGCTGGCACGCCGCTGGCAGTGATCATGCCGTTCTCATGACGTTCGCAGTCAGGCGCGAACGGCATCAGTTCGCCGTTGTTGTCGTCGAGCGCATCATAGTAGGACTTGCCGATGGTGATCAGCTCATCATGCGACTTGCGGCTTTCCGCCGGGATGTCGGTGAGAATGCCTGGACGTGGTGCTTGCAGATTGACCATTTGCGCTTCACGCACGCCTGACAACAAGTGCTCAGCTTCGGTGATCTTGCCGCTGTCATCAAATTTGAGACGGAAAGCTACCACTACTGGCTGCTCAACCGGCGCATTCTTGGCGGCAAAGTCAGCGCGTTCTTCGGGCGACAAACCTTGTGGCGCCGGTGGCGGTGCCATGTAAGTCATCATGCCCAAATAACCGAGCGTGTGATTGGCCGCATCGGGCACATGGATCGAAAAGGTGCTTGGGCCTTTGACTGCCGTTTTCCACAAACCTTCGCCCGGCTGCATCCTGGTTACGTTTTCAACGAAAACCACTTTCTCTGCCAGCGGTGCTTTGGATGGATCATGTGCCACCAGCGCGGCGATATAGGCATCAGCGGCGCTGATCAGGCACTGGCGATCACACGTAGCAGCAGCCGGTGCGGCAGCTTGCGGCGCTGCGGTATCAGCAGCCTTGTTGCAGGCGCCCAGCGCCAACAGCATGCCTGCCAGCGCAGTGGTGGTAGTGAGTGTGCGTACACTTGATCTCAACATGATGGTTCCTCTTTTATTTTAGTTTGACGCTATCTGGCGCCTGTTTTTTATAGGGGTCTCGGGCATCAAGGACTGGTTCCAGCCTGCGTTCTTGCCAAAGCTTGCGGTCTGGCTGGCATGTTTCCTTGGCTGCGAATTCTATCCTGCTTTAACCGGGATCAGCTTTTTCAATACCCAAAAAAAAACGGCGGGCTCCGAGGAGCCCGCCGCTATTTTTTACAACATTTTATTGCAACTACTTAAGACTTCTTAGAACGTGGCTTTCACACCTACGAACCAACGACGACCCAGTGTGTCGTAGTAACCACCGTTGTAACCACCTACGCCAGGCAAGCTGAAGCTTGTTGGGTTGGTACAACCAGGGGCACCATTACAAACGGTCAGGTTGGATGGCGACGGATGACCTGCGGTGTCACCAGAAGTTGGTGGCGCTTTGTCGAACAGGTTGGTTATACCACCACGCAAGCTCCAGGTTTTGTCGATAGTCCAGTTAGCCGACAAGTCGAAAATGTCGTAACTGGGGGTCTCGATCTCGGTGCTTGGCTCGTAGGACAGAATCATCCCGGCGCCGCCCGCTGCAACTCTTGCATTGTTCGCCTTCAAGGCCTGCTGTGAGGCATAGCCAGCCGAGTAAACACCCGGCAGGTGACGCCAACGCAGTGCGACGCTCCAGTTATCCATGATGTAGGCGATGTCACCGAAGAGGCGATAGTCATACGCGCCACCGTTGGTGCCTGACAGGTTCGGACCGAGCGATCCTTTCCATTCAGTTTCTACGTCATAGGCTGCAGGCGATTGCTTGGTCTTGTAGGAATCAAGAATCGTCGCTTTCAAGCCGAGAGCGATGCTACCAGGCGCCTTGAAGCCCAAGTCACCGATGGTGGACATCCAGTTGACACCAATATCCAAGCCGGAGGTTTTGATGTTGGCCTGGTTGTCATAAGACAGCAAACCGCTCAGGGCACCACCACTACGCTGGTCACGTGCATTCAATCTGCAGCCCAAAGTAGCGGCCTGGATTGCGGCTTCTGCCGGCGTGGTTACGGTTTTGACACCGAAGCAACGATAAGCAGCGTAATCAAGCGAATACAGCATGATGGCGTCTTTGATTTCTACGTTGTAGTAATCGAAAGATCCAGTCAGGCCTTTCAGCCACTTGTTGTCCCAAGGCGATTTAACAACCGCACCCAAGGTCCAGGTGTCAGCAGTTTCAGACTTCAGCTGGGGGTTGCCTGTCTGCAATACCCAGTTAAAGGCGCCACCAGCACCCTGTGCCACAACGTCAGTACCGTTGTTGTAATACTGCTTCACAGCAACACTGCCTGGACCGCCCATCAGGGCCTGACAAATCAGGTAGGTGCTGTTCGCACCAGCTTTGGTCTGACCAGAGGCCACTGCCGGAGCAGGTTCGTTAGCGCCTTTGACCGGGTCTGTGGCGAAGTCATTGCCGCCAGCGCCGAATGGCGCGTTGGCACGCACGGAGCAAGGATCACCGAAGCTGTTGCCGCCAATCGTGAAGACTTCCTGTTGGTTCAGGAACAACTCGCCAAGGTTAGGAGCGCGGGTTGCACGGTTGAAACCGCCACGGATACGGGCGTAGTCAGTAACTTCCCAGTTAACCAGGGCTTTCCAGGTAGTTTCAGCTGAAGTTTCGCGGTAATCAGAGTAGCGAGCACCGAGTTCCAGCTCCAGGCGCTTGATGCCTTTCATGCCTGACAGTACAGGTACCAAGGCTTCAAGGTAGTAGTCTTTGACAGCAGTGCTGGCATCCAGATAACCAGTCGGATAAACACCGATAACCTGATCAGTGAAAGAATCTTCTGATTGCAGGATGTCAGGGTTGAACTGGGACTTATTGCGACGACTCTGGAAACCACCTGCCATACGCACTTCACCAGCAGGCAAATTCATCAAACCACCTTGCAGGTTGATTTCGATGATGTCTTGCTGGTTCTGGGTGCGGGTTTGCAGGGTAGCGTTAACTGCGTTGTAGCAGTCGTTTGACAATTTCTTGTCGCCACCGAAGAAGGTGTCATAGAAACCACTGGTACAGGTGAAGTCACCGCTACCGAAGGCTGGTCTGACAGTGGAAACAATCTGTGCATTGGCAGCGGTAGTGCCTACTGCATAGAAGCTGTTGCCTGTGCCGCTGGCGCCACGACCGTAGTCAGGATAGTTGGTAACTGTGCGATAGCGAGCCAACGACAAGTTGCCACCGGCAACGTTGTAGGTGCTGGATTGGCC
>CANCGR010000315.1 GCA_947377625.1 Gammaproteobacteria bacterium
GACGAAATACCATTTAATGAAATCTACGATAGTGCCGTTAAGAAGAAACTGACGGAGGTGATTTCCAGTCTGCCCCAGCAGGAAAAGCTGGTGATTGGCCTCTATTACGACAAAGAACTGAATCTGCGCGAGATTGGTGCCGTGCTGGATGTCACTGAATCAAGGGTATGCCAGATCCACAGCCAGGCCATTGCACGTATGCGAGCCCGCATGCGGCACTGGATTGAGAGCGAAAAACGCGAATATTGATTCCCGCACTGGTCCGTGCGGGCCAGCAAGGGGTTGAGTCCGCATGGACATAATGACGATTATCGGGATCCTCGTAGGAGTTGGCGCCATTCTGGGTGGCAACTTTCTCGAAGGCGGGCATCTTGAGTCCCTGATGATTTTCACCGCCTTCTTCATCGTATTCGGCGGTACTGTCGGGGCAGTGATGGTGCAAACCCCGTTGAAGACTTTTTTGCTGGCGCTCAAACGGGTGCGCTGGCTGTTTACTCCCCCCAAAAACGACAACAAGGCGATGATCACCAAGATCGTTGAGTGGGGCAACCTTGCCCGCAAGGAAGGCCTGCTCAGTTTGCAAGCGGTGGCAGAAGAGCAAAGTGAAATCTTTGCCAAGACCGGCCTGCAGATGCTGGCCGACGGTGGCGAGCCCGAATTGATCCGCAGCATTCTGGAAGTGGAAATGCACCACAGCGAGCAAAAAGACCTGCAGGCTGCCAAGGTGTATGAAGGTTTCGGCGGTTATGCGCCTTGTATCGGCATCATCGGCGCGGTGTTGGGATTGATCCACGTGATGAACAACCTCGCCGACCCCTCATCACTCGGGCCCGGCATTGCCGTGGCCTTCGTCGCCACAGTTTACGGAGTCGGCATGGCCAACCTGTTGTTTCTGCCGGCTGCCAACAAACTCAAAACCATTACCAACGGTCAAACCCAGTACCGGGAAATGATCGTGGATGGTCTGGTCGCGATCGCCCAGGGCGAGAATCCGCGCAACATTGAAAGCAAGCTGCAGGGTTACCTGTAAACCGGAGCGGCGGCAATGGCCAAGAAACACAAACACGAAGAACACGAAAACCACGAACGTTGGCTGGTGTCGTATGCCGACTTCATTACCTTGTTGTTCGCATTCTTTGTGGTGATGTATTCGATTTCCTCGGTGAATGAAGGCAAATACCGCGTGTTGTCGGAATCCATGGTCGCCGCATTCAAATCTTCTGCGCGTTCATTGCAGCCGGTGCAGGTAGGAGAAATATCGCGTTCACCGCGCTCACCAATGCCCAGTGTAGTGTCGGTGCCCAGACCCATGCCGTTTACACCGGCGATCATGGATCAAAAGCTTTATCAGACGCAGCAGAATGAATTGCGTGCGCTCAAGGTGGACCAGGATGACTTTGCGATGGATGAAGCCGCGCAGCAGGTTGATCAAATCTCCAAGGAAGTCGCCACTGCGCTGGAAAAAATGGTGAACGAAGAGCTGGTCAGCATCAAGCAGGACCGCTTGTGGGTGGAAGTGGAACTCAATTCCAATTTCCTGTTTCCGTCCGGCAGCGCCATTCCCTCCATTGATGCCGAGCTGATCCTGATGTCGCTGGCCAAAGTGCTCGTGCAGCATCCGAACCAGGTGCACGTCGAAGGCTTCACCGACAACAAGCCGATTCAAAGTGCGGTTTATCCTTCCAACTGGGAGTTGTCATCCTCACGCGCTGGCGCAGTAGTGCGCTTGTTCGCCAAATACGGTGTGCCTGCAGATCGCCTGGCCTCGGTGGGCTATGGCGAGCAGCGTCCCATCGCCACCAATGACACTGATGCCGGCCGCGCCCGCAATCGTCGTGTGGTGATCCTGATTGTGGCCAATCTGCAAAACCAGCATGCGCAGGCCGATACCCGCAATCTCGAACTTTTGCAGCAGCAATTGCGAGCCATGCCTACGCACGTCAATTGATTCTTACCACGCCGATAACAGGAAATAGATTCATGCGTTCATTAACGGTAAAAATGCAGCTGCTATGGCTTATCAGTGTAATCAGCGTGACGCTGATGACGGTCAGCTTGACTGCTTATCGCAGCATGCTCAAACAAGGCAATGCGCTGTTTGACATGGATATCAAGCAGAGCGGCCTGCACAACGAACTGGAAGCCGACATGATGCATGACGCCATGCGTGGCGATGTAATGCAGGCACTGTACAGCCTGCGGCGCAAGAACCAGGGCGAATACGAAACTGTGAGCAAGGAATTCGCGGTTCATTTCAAGAAATTCCACGACAAGATCGCCGATACGCTCGACAGCGACATCTCAAAAGAGATTGATGCCGTGCTCAAGAACATGATGCCGGTGCTGGACGCCTATGCCAATTCCGGCCAGCAAATCATTGATCAGGCCAAGACTGATCTGAACGGCGCCGAAGCCGGGCTTCCCGAATACATCGACAAATATCACGGCGTCGAAGTTGAAATGCAGAAATTCGCGGAGCTGATCAGCAGCAGTGCCAACGACGCTTCACTCAAGTCCACCGAAATCTCCGAAAGCTCGATGCGACTGATGAACTGGATCATCGCGGCGTCGATACTGGTTTGTCTGCTGGGCGGCGTGCTGATTTTGCGTGGCATTCTCAAGCCGCTGCGTTTGTTGCATGGCGCGATCGAAGCGATTCGTACCAACACCGGCAAGCTCGAACGAATCAGCGGATTCAACGGCGAATTCCGGCGTATTGAAACCGCCTTCAACGGTGTGCTCGATGATATCGAATCCAGGCGCACCGCTGAGCTGGTGCGCGCCGAAGCCGCCTTCCGCGTGCAGCAGGCGCTCAACGTGGCCACTACCAACGTGGTGCTCACCGATGCGTCGATGCAGGTGATCTATGTCAACGCCACTGCCCGCAGCATGTTTGCCAACAGCGAGCAGGCCATTCGCCGCACGCTGCCGTCCTTCAACAGCAGTCAGCTGGTGGGCGGTTCACTCAGCCAGTTTTTCCCCGATGCTGCCACCGTGCGCACGATCCAGTCGATCACTGCGCCGCGCCAGGATGAACTGGTGCTGGGCGGCATGACTTTCCGCGTCAACTCCACTGTCGTTAACGACGAGCACGGCCAGCGCCTTGGTATTGTGTGCGAGTGGCGTGAACTTACCGAGCAGCGCGAGGCGGAGCGTCAGATCGAATCCGTGTTGAAAGACGCCATCAACGGCAGGCTTGATACCCGCCTCGACGCTGACCGTTTCCGTGGCTTCATGCATGTGCTGGCTGATTCGGTGAATCGTATGCTGGATGCGCTGACCGTGCCGCTGCGCTCGGCGGCCGGACATCTCAAGCAAATTGCCGAAGGCCATATACCTGATCCGATCACCACTGAATACCACGGCGATTTCAATGAAATCCGCAACAACCTCAATACTTGCAGCACGGTGTTGAAAGCACTGATTCGCGACACGCGCATGCTGGTGGACGCCGCCACGCGCGGCAAACTGGATGCACGGGTAGATGTGACTTCACATTGGGGTGATTACCGCGCGATTGTTGAAGGCATGAACAACACGCTCGATGCGATTTCCAAACCGGTATCCGAAGTGAAAACAGTGATCACCGGTTTTGCCAGTGGCGATCTCACGCGCCGCATGAATGGCCAGTATCACGGCGACTTTGCCGTGCTCAGCGATGCAGTCAATTTGTCGGTCAGCAACCTGGTCGAGCTGGTTGGCAAGATCACGCTGTCATCGGTCAACATCAACGGCTCGGCATCCGAAATTTCGATGGGCAACCAGAATCTCAATGACCGCACCCAGGAGCAGGCAGCGGCGCTGGAAGAAACCACCAGCACTTTGAGTGTGCTGACCTCGCGTGCCGAAGAAAACACGTCCAATGCTGGCACTGCCAACCAGTTGGCCAAATCGGCCACGCTGGAAGCACGCAAGGGCGGCGAGATCGTCAGCAAGGCCGTGACAGCCATGGGCGAGATCAACGGCGCCAGCAAGAAAATTGCCGACATCATTACCGTGATCGACAGCATCGCGTTCCAGACCAACTTGCTGGCGCTCAATGCTTCGGTGGAAGCAGCGCGTGCTGGTGAACAGGGCAGGGGCTTTGCTGTGGTAGCCAATGAAGTAAGAGCCTTGGCCGGCCGCAGCGCCACTGCTGCGCAGGAAATAAAAATCCTTATCAACGACACAGTAGAAAAAGTGAATCACGGCACCACACTGGTGAACGAATCCGGCGCCACGCTCAGCGACATTGTCGATTCCATCGACAAAGTGGGTGCCATCATCTCGGAAATTTCTGCTGCCACTACTGACCAGATGAGTGGCTTCCTGGAAGTGAGCAAGGCGATTAACCAGCTTGATGATATGACCCAGCAGAATGCGGCAATGGTAGAAGAGGCGGCGGCTGCCAGTGAGTCGATGG
>CANCGR010000316.1 GCA_947377625.1 Gammaproteobacteria bacterium
GCGCTGCTGCCAAACCAGTTGCCATAAGCAAGACCAAGGCACTGAGATTGCTCTTCATGCATGGGATAAAGTGCTGGTTCAAAGTCATGTTCATGCTCCTGTGATTATTGCTGGGTGATTTTATTGGTTGAATTGAAGTCTATCGCTGATTGTCATTCATAACGAATTCAAAAAATGCACCAGCGCTTGCCGGTCTTCACGTGGCATCGCCTTGATCCGTTCACGCGCGGGCTGTGCTTCGCCGCCATGCCAGAGAATGGCTTCCAGCACGCCACGGGCGCGGCCATCGTGCAGCAGTGTGCTGTGTTCATTCACTGTCGGTATCAGACCCAGGCCCCAAAGCGGCGCGGTGCGCCACTGCGAACCACTGGCCAGAAAATCGGGGCGACCATCGGCCAGTGCTTCGCCCATGTCGTGCAGCAGCAGATCGGTGTAGGCAGCAAAGTGTTGGTTGGCCAACGCCGGCAGCACGGCATTGGCGCCACTGCGCAGTTCAGGCAGATGACATTGATGACAGCCGGCTTGTGTGAACAGCGCCCGGCCGCGCATCACTTCAGGATCGCTGCTGTCACGCTGTATCGGGATTGCCAGTGCAGACTGATAGAAAACAATAGCGGCAAGCTGAGTGATAGTGACATCCGGCCCCTGACTGACAGCAGCTGCGCAGGCAGTTTGTACAGATGGGCAATTTTCATTGGGCAGATAGATCGACGTAATACCCAAATCGCCACTGAAAGCGCCTGCCGTTTGCTGCATCAGCGAAGCGGCGTTGGCCTTCCAGCCAAAACGGCCGATACGTGTGGACGCACTCACCGGGTCGTAGACGTGATTGACGCGTCCCTTGATGCCGTCCGCACGCGGCACTCTTGCCAATGCTTCGATATCTGCTTCAAGCACCGCATCCAGCAAGCCAGCGCCGACAATCGGCGGCGCCACGCGTGCCGACATCAACAAATCAGCACCGGCTTCACCAAAGGCCATGTTGGTCAATGTGATTACCGGCTTGCGCAGACTGATGCTGTCGCCATCGGCAAAGTGTTCTGCCTGCTCTACCCACTGCACCACTGCCCTACCTTCTGCCGGCACGCCAGCAATGCTGCTGTCTTGCAATTGATCTCCATAAACCGCATGCGGCAGCGGGCCGCCGTTGTCGGTCGTTCCAGCAATACTCAAGCGCAACAACATGCCGCGCATACGTGACTGTGGCGAAGCTGGCGGTTCACCGCGCCCGTTGCGCAGATGGCAAGCTGCACATGCACTTTGATTGAAGGTTGGCCCCAGGCCATCGACGTTGGGATCAGACGATGGCGACGCCACCCAGATCTGATTGAACAAGCCACGACCGTAAGCAAAGCGTTCACGTTCAGTGGCATTGAGTGTGGGCAACGGCTGTTGCAAGGCCAGTGGTGAAGTGCTGTCAGTGAAATAACCGGAAAGTTCTGCCGCTGGTGAAACCTTGGCCAGCATCCCTGCGGCCATTGCAGCAAAGCGTAACCAACGTACCGCTGTTGGGCACTGCATTCTTAGCGCCCTGCGGTGAGGACTGCTTCGATCAGTGCCAGCGCAGTTTGCTTGCGCTCATTCAATACTTGCGTCCATGCCTGCACCGGTAAAGGATCGGGGGGAGTACCCTCCTGTGCACCTGTCATGCTTCCCAACAACATTGCCGCAGCTGCTGCATCAATCGGCGCGGCCAGCAGCAGATTGCGGGCGCGTGCCACGCGTTCACGGGCATCAGCATTGGTGCCTGCCGCCGCTTCCGCTTTGCGCAGCTGCGCCAGCGCTGCTACCAGTTCTTTGTGTCGGCTGGTGATCTGCACATCGAACACCGCCGACAACAAGCGCTGATGAGCACCGGCCTGGGCAAAGTTGAAGGACGGCACCTTGGCGCCCTGTTTGAAAGGATTGTAGTCAGCGTCCTTGGGATAAGCGCTGGGCCGCACCGGCAGCCGCGCCACATCACGATGCAGCAGCAAACCCTGACCGGCATCCGACATCACAAAATCCATAAACACCGCTGCATTTTGCGGATGCGGTGCCGCTTTCATCTGCGCAACATAGGCAGGAGAAAACAACGTAGTTTCTGCATAACGAAACTTCACTGGGGCACCATTGGCCAGCGCCGATTTTGGAAAGAAATCGATGGTCAGTGCCAGGCCCACGCGGCCGGCTGCAATTTCATCGATGAATGCACCACCGCCATTGCCCATCAGTTCCGCATTGCCAGCCATGGCAGTAATCAGCGACCACGCGGCGTCCCAACCCAGGCCCTGCACAATGCTTTGGTAGATCATCGGCGAGAAACCCTGGCGCGACGGCACCGGCATAAGCAGTGAGCCGGCATAGCGCGAGTCGGTCAGTTCCTGCCAGTCTTTGGGCACAGGCAAGGCTTTGCTATCGAGATAGCGCTGGTTGTAAGCAAAGCCGAAGCCAGCCACTTCAAACGCGGCAAAATGTTGCTGAGGATCGTCAATCACCAGCTTGCCGATCTGGCCCGGCAGTCCGGCGGCCGGCAGCTTGAGCGTGGTGAACAGACCTTGCTGTGCCATGCTCACAAACGTATCCAGCGTGGGCGCCCAATACACATCCACCGCTGCGCCTTCCGGTGTTTTCATCAAACGCCGCGCATCTTCCGAGCGGCGCCATTCAAACACCAGATCAATGTCGGGATGCGCCGCTTCAAACGCAGTTTCATAACGACTGATCAGCTCCTGCTGATAGCTGGTCATCACCACCACGCGCTTGGTGTCTTGCGCATGCAGCATTGACGCACTCAACCACGCCGACAACAGCAAACAAACTCGCAGTATTTTCATGACCAGGCTCCGCTTAACCACTTACCATTTGAAGTTCACATTCAGGAACCAGCTACGCCCGGCTTCAGGGAAGCCCTCTTCGAACGCATAGAGTTGGTCGGTGAGATTGCGGCCACCGGCTTCCAGCTGGGCATAGCTGGTAACGCGCCACACCGCCTTGAAATCAGTGGTGGTGTAAGAGGTAGTAGGACGCGTGCCGTTGGTGGCGCTTTGACGCGGCGATTCATGCTGGGTGCTCAGCAGCAGATCCACGACCGGAATCGGCGAATACTGCACAAAGGCAAACACCTTGTTGTCTGGCGTATCCAGCGGAATCACTGCAGGACTGCTGCGATTGTCGCGATCAAGATAGGTGTAGTTAGCGTGCAGCTGCCACTGCGTGCCGACGTTGACAGTCATCGCCAGTTCGTAGCCTTCATTCACTTGGCGGCCGATGTTCTGCAATTGCGTGCAAGGCGCAGTGGTACACAGTGTCGGCGCAATACTGACGGCTTCGATGCTGTCATCGATTTTGCTTTGGAACAGCGCCGCACTCATTTGCACGCTGCTGTCGCTCCCCAACTTCACATCATTGCTGATGCCCACTTCCAGGTTCACCGCATTTTCAGGTTTGAGTGCCGGATTGGGAATCGCCGTGCCCAAGCGGTAGGAGTAACGGTCTTTCATCGTAGGAAAGCGCGTGCGGCGCGCGGCGGAGGCATGCACGCTCCATTCGCTGTTGAGACTGTAGGTAAGCGCTGTTTGCGCATTCCAGCCATGCGCTGTGGCAGTGGGAAATGCACTGATCACTGTGCCTTGCAGGTCTTCGGCGAGACGACCGTCCTGCTGGTCATAACCAGTGCCCACTACCCACAACAAATCAGGATTGAGTGTGATCGCATCTTCGACGCCTAGCGAGAATACACCGTCTTCCATGCTCTTAACCGGGAAACCAACATTGTGCTCGTGATGCACATCGCGCTTGTACTGCAAGGCCGCTTTCAGTGCCTGGTTGGCGAATCGGCTGGACCCCAGCTCAGTGCTGAAACCCCAACTATGATCATCGTAGATGCTGGTAAACGAAGAGGCTTTGGTTTGCGTGGTGTAAGCGGCGCTGTCGTAGGAACCCAGCGTGTTGGCAAAAGTATCGTGATAAACCCGCAAGCGCACATATTCACTGTTGCCCAGCGCAGTACGTGAAATGAAATACAAGCTTTCCTTGTTGTATTCCGGCCAGCGCCAGAAGCGCGCGGCCGTGGTGGTGCTGCCGGCATAAGGCGGCGTATTTTTCTGCCCATCCTGCTTTTGGTAGCTCAGTGCATATTCGTCGGTGGCATTGGGCGTGTAGCCGGCTTTCAACGCCACCTTCACATCACGGTTGTCGGAGTTTTCGCGGCGCCCGCCGTTTTCGGCAGCGCGTGGAATAAAGGTGTCGGGCAGCGTGAAGAAGTCCTGGTCGGAGTACGACACATTGCCTTGCACATACCAGTCGCCCTTGCGGTTTTCCAGCGACAGATAATGGTTGCGGCTGTTCTCGTCGTTCTCGTTATCAAAGGTAACACCGCTACGCAGCGACGCATGAAAACCTTCCTGCGGCCGGCGA
>CANCGR010000317.1 GCA_947377625.1 Gammaproteobacteria bacterium
TTCTTGTCGAGATAGTCTATCGGCCCCATCTCGGCGAACGGCTTGGCGGTGGGGCCGCCTGCCGCTTGCACGTTGATCTCGGGGTTCTCGCCGTTCCAGGTGCGGCCGCGGTCAGTGGAACGCACGGTAACAATCTTGGTGCCGGTCGAATTGGCAAAGATATTGTTGTGGTTGATAAAGTTCGGGTCTTCATAGGCCACTGTCAGCGCGTCGAAATTCTGGATCAGATCGCCGTTGGCGGTTTCCCAGAAGCCGCGCGTATAGGTCCACGCGCAGAACTCGTCTTCACGCCGATAGACGATGGCGTGCTCCACGTCGTTGGCCGGGCGCGGTGCTGCGTAGCCGTGAATGATGGAGGGGGCAGAAGTGGTGGTGCGTGTCACTTTGTCGCAGGCGGCAAGCACAGCAGGCAGCGCAGCGGCGGTAAGCAAAGTACGTCGCTTTATCATGGAAGTTCCTTTTGAGCAGTTGATGTTGTTTTTATTAAGCGTCAAGCATGAAGCGGCAAGGTAATCTTCATGCATGGCTATTGTCCACAATACTGGCGCAGTTTACGAACCAACATTCGTATTGACAGTTATGGCATGAATTCCAGAGCCTTTGCGCATGAGGCTTTTATTGCCGATGTTGGATAAGATGACTTGATGCAAAGCGCCTCAAGTCAACCGCACAACCAACTCCGCTCCATTATCGGCGGTTCACTCGGCAATCTTGTTGAGTGGTACGACTGGTATGCCTACTCGGCATTTTCAGTCTATTTCGCCAAACACTTTTTCCCTGCCGGCAACACCACAGCGCAATTGCTCTCCACCGCTGCGATCTTTGCAGTCGGCTTTTTGATGCGGCCGATAGGCGCGTGGGTGATGGGTGTCTATGCTGATCACCATGGCCGCAAGGCGGGCCTGGCATTATCAGTGGCTATGATGGGCGGCGGTTCCTTGTTGATCGCGCTCACGCCCGGTGCAGAATCAATTGGTCTCGCGGCGCCTTTGCTGCTGTTGCTCGCGCGTTTGTTGCAAGGCCTGAGCATTGGCGGTGAGTACGGCGCCAGCGCCACTTATCTGGCTGAGATGGCGAGTGAGGGACAACGCGGCCGTATCTCCAGCTATCAATATGTCACGTTGATTGGTGGCCAGCTGGTTGCGCTGTGCGTGCAATTGGTCTTGCAGTCGCTGCTCGATGAAGCAGCGATGGAGCAGTGGGGTTGGCGAGTTGCCTTCTTGATTGGGGCGCTGCTGGCTTTTATGGTTTATCTGCTGCGTCGCCGCATCGACGAGACTGCCGATTTCACCAAGGCCAAAGCCGGGGCGCCACGTTCCAGCGGCATGGAATTGTTTCGCAAGCATCCGCGTGCAGCGCTGCTGGTGATTGCCCTTACTGCCGGCGGCACGCTGGCCTTCTATGCCTACACTACTTACATGCAGAAATATCTGGTCAACTCCGCCGGCTTCGCGCGGCCGCAGGCAACGCTGATCATGACGGCAGCGTTGGCATTGTTCATGTTGCTGCAACCGGTGTTCGGCCATCTCAGTGATCGCATCGGCCGCAAACCCTTGCTGATCAGCTTTGGCATTGCCGGCACCTTGTTCACCGTGCCGCTGTTCCAGGCCATCGCGCAAACCCACTCGCAGTGGGTTGCCTTCGCGCTGGTGCTGGCCGGCTTGCTGTGCATCAGCGGCTATACGTCGATCAATGCAGTTGTCAAAGCTGAATTGTTTCCTGCACACATCCGCGCGCTGGGCGTGGCGTTGCCTTATGCGATTGCCAACAGCTTGTTTGGCGGCAGCGCGGAATATGTGGCGCTGTGGCTCAAAGATGCCGGGCTGGAGCCGGTGTTTTTCTGGTACGTGAGTGGCATGTGCGCGTTGTCGTTGATTGCCTATTTGCGGATGCAAGAGACGGCGCGCAATGGAACGATGGGATGAGGGAGTCCCGGTCAGCCAGTCTTGAAAACCCCCGCTACGGCGGGGTTTTTGTTTTATGGCTGCCGGCCGCTTGCCAATGAGTGTCACACGTGTCACATTACGCGTATGACACTAAGCCGATTTACATTGAAAGCAGGCGAATCGATTTTCGATCAGGTGATCTTTGCTGCGCAAAAATCGTTGTTGAGCGGCGAATATCTGCCGGGCCAGCCATTTCCGTCAGTGCGCACGCTGGCCACCCGGCTGAAAATCCATCCGAATACGGCGCACAAGGTAGTCCAGCATCTGATTCATGAGCGCTGGCTGTTGGCACAGCCTGGCATAGGCACTGTCGTTGCCGAGCCGCCGGTTGGGCGCGCTGCCGACAAGAAGCGCTTGCTGCAACAGGACGTGGAACAACTCGTGGTTGATGCCAAGCGATTGGGCGTGAGTCTTGACGAAGTGGTAGGCGCTGTATCGGGGCAATGGACCAGGATGGACAAAGACGCACAGGGGAACAGGAAATGATCATTCAAACCGACAGCCTCCATAAAAAATATGGCAAACACGGCGCCCTCAACGGCTTGAGTTTGTCGGTGCCGGAAGGAAGTGCGTTCGCCTTCATCGGTGCCAACGGCGCGGGGAAAACCACCACCATCAAGATCCTGATGAATCTGCTGACGGCATCAAACGGCAGCGCCACCGTGCTGGGGGTGGACTCGCGCCAACTGTCACCACGCGAGCTGGCCATGATCGGTTATGTGTCGGAAAACCAGGAAATACCGAAGCAAATGACGGTCGGCCACTACCTGGATTACCTGCGCCCGTTTTATCCCACCTGGGACAAGCAACGGGAAGCAGTGTTGTTGCAACAACTCGGCTTGCCAGCCGATCGCCGCATCGGCGCGCTTTCGCGCGGCATGCGCATGAAGATGCTGCTAGTTGCGGCGATGGCATTCAGACCCAAGCTGCTGGTGCTCGATGAACCCTTCAGCGGTCTGGATCCGCTGGTGCGCGATGAATTCATGCAGGAAGTCTTTGCCAATGCCGATGAGATGACAGTTTTCATTTCTTCACACGACCTTGCCGAAATCGAAGGGCTGGTAAGCCATGTCGCTTTCGTGGACAAGGGCCGCGTGCTGTTCCAGGAAGCGATGGACGATTTGACCAAGCGCATACGCGAAGTACACATCACGCTGGCAACACCGGCCAATGCATCAATTGCCGCGCCGCCGGAATGGCTGCATGTGCGCGCCGATGGCAATGTGTTGAGTTTCATTGACACCCGCTTCGATGAAGCGACTTTCCAGGCCCGCATCGCCACGCAGCTTGCCGGCATACAGCGCGTTGACACCCAGGCACTGCCGCTGCGTGCCATTTTCACCACCTTTGCGCGCGCAGTGCAGAACCAGGGAGCAACACTATGATCTGGCATATTTTCAAGAAGGATGCTCGGCTACTGTGGCCTTATGCACTCATCCTTGCGCTGGTCTATGCGGCGAGGGTGTGGGTGTCCTTCACGCTAGGGTTGTTCGACGAACCAGAGTCATTGCGAGTGTTTGACGATGTGCTGCCGATCCTTGTAATAGCGGGCATGGTGGTGCTGACCGTGGCGGTGGTGCATCAGGATGGCCTGTTCAGTTCCACGCTGGATTGGCTGGTGCGGCCAATACCGCGCCGGCATCTGCTGTTGGCGAAATTGCTGTTCATTCTGCTGGCGATACTAGTCCCGGTATTCCTCATCGATATGACAGCAGGCATTGTTGATGGGTTGTCTTTAGCCAGCACGTTCACCAACGCGCTTGGCGACGGCTTCTACAAATTTTGTCTGGTCAGCCTGCCTGCGGCAATGTTGGCCAGCATGACCGACCGCCCACTGTCGGTATTTGCTGCCAGCATTTTTGTGTCGTTCGGGTTATTGGTGCCCTATTTGGCAGAGCGCAATTTTGGGGATGTGAATTCAGCCTTGGCCTTCAGTGGAGTCGGCTGGGTGATCAATATGCTATGGGCCCTGACCGTCATCATCGCTGCCTGCATCATTCTGCCGCTGCAATACTTCAAGCGTGCCACGCGGGTTTCGTACCTGATTTTCATTGTTGTCATGGAGCTTGTTGGGGCGATCTGGTACTTGCCTTGGGATGCCGGATTCGCGATACAACGACTCTTTGCCGCACAGCCAGGCTTGGCCTCAGCGATTACTGTGGAATTCGCGCCTGACACCCCTGGGCGGGAGCGGTTCCCTCAAATTTATGCCGAACCCGGACGTACCAGAGTAACCATCCTGGTGCCGCTTCGCTTCACCGGTCTTGCGGCAGACTCGGTCCTTTACACCGACCATTCATCGGTACGTCTGGTAGATGGCTCTGGCCAGGTAGTGGCGTCCAGCTCAGTGCGGCAGTCCACTGACAGGCCCGCTGGTGCTTCACTTATCCAGGTATATCCACCGCAAACTCGTGCGGATGCCAATGGCGTCGTCATATC
>CANCGR010000318.1 GCA_947377625.1 Gammaproteobacteria bacterium
GCAGGCGTGAAATACAACATGATGTTGCCCAAGGGGTCCATCAGGTAAATGTAATGCCCGCTGATCGGATCAGAAGTGGCGCTGCGCTGCAACACTTTAGCCACGGTAGCGAGCTTGCCATGCAGGATGCGCATGTCGGCTTGCTGGTCCTTCAAAAAGCCAAGCGTTTCTGCATCTGCTTGTTCGTCGCCGTTGCCGGTGAGTACATAGGCGCGTTTTACGCGCGTGGCATCACCACTCAAGCGCACATGTAATTGTCGCAAGAAAAACAAGCGCTGCTGGCAAATGGCATCACAGTTTTCACTGCCGAAATACAGCAATTGCCAAGGGCGTGGCTTGTACTCTTTCGGGTTGACGCCGGCGGTCAGTTCTTCAAACCCCAGATAGGCGGGCTTGTCGTCCGCATCTTGCAGTTGCAGTTCAGTAACATCAATCACCGGAATTATCAGCGTGCCTTTGCTGGTGGTGTGGAACGCGCCAGGTTCTGCGATGAAATGATAGGCCAGCGTTGCCAGACCGATGGGCACAGTCACCATCAGCAGCATCAGACTTAATTTGAGTTTGCTACGATCCATGATTAGTGTTCGTTGTCAGATAAAGTTTCGGGTTTGGTGCTGTAGAAAAAATAGAGCCCCGCCAATGCGAGCGCCATCGCGAACCACTGTACGGCATAACCAAAATGGCGTTCGGGCGACGTGCTCATCACAGGCCAGTACCGCACCAGTGCACCGCTTGCCTGCTCATCTACCCGCACTGAATGCGGGAAAACCCGGTTCGCGTTCGTCATGCCTGCCAATTCTGCCATGCGCAAGGGGTCAAGCGTTTGCACAACCTTGGGCCAGCCGGCCGTCTCAATGTCGGCACCCAACACCACTTGTTTGCCAATGTTCTGATAAACACTGCCTTGCACTGCGACCACACCTTCAACCGCGTCTACGGTTGGCAGCGACTGCCGCGAAGGGCCCGGCGCTATCCAGCCACGATTCACCAGCACGAGGGTGTTTTCATCCGTCAGCAACGGCACGATCACTTCATAGCCAGGCTTGCCTTGATAGATGCGGTTATCAAGCAGGAACACATGGCTGTTGTCATAGTGCCCGTTAAACTTCACCTGGTGATATTGCAGATCGGATGCCGCATCAAGTGACGCCAGCGGTACGGCGACCTCTTGCTGTCTTGTCTCATAGACATGCTGCAATGCTTCCTTCTCGGCTGCGCGACGTAGTTGCCAGAAGCCGAGGCTCAACAGCAGCGGCATCAATAGAGCCGTCAACAAGCTGAGCTTCCAGTCGAACCGGAAGTTACGCACTCTGCCTGTAATGCCTGCACTCATGATTTGCGTTGTCAGTTGGGGGTGGGATCAATCCAAAATTTACTCGTCGTGCCCGGTGCAGTGGTTTACTCTGACCGCTGCCAGAATTTCTTTTTCCTATTAGCCGGATTTGCCATGCTGAAAATCTTCATCGTTGTGCTGCTGATCGCCAATGTCATCAGCCTGTTTGGCGCCGCGCTGTTTTTCAGCAAGGATCAGGGTTCTACCAAGCGTACGCTCTATGCGCTGGGCGTGCGCATCACGCTGGCGATTGTGCTGATACTGACCATTGTCTACGGCATGTTCACTGGCCAACTCGGGCTTAATGCACCTTGGCAGCAGACCATCCACCCTGACACCACTACCCAACCTGCTCAGCCCTGAGCAACTCCGCAACTTTACTGCTCTCCTTAAAGCAAAATGTGCGCGTTGCTGTCTGGCAACGCGCACATGGTATGCGCCGGCTATTGGTTACTGATGCGTAACGGGGCCGCCTCTACTCTTTACTGTCAGTGCAACTGTCAGTGCAACTGTTAGAGCAGGTATACGAAGCAGAATAGTCCAACCCAGACCACGTCTACAAAGTGCCAGTACCACGACGCCGCTTCAAAACCAAAATGATCTTCCGGTTTGAAATGGCCTTTGAGCACGCGGAACCACATCACCGACAACATGAAGGCACCCAGTGTTACGTGGAAACCATGGAAACCGGTCAGCAGGAAGAAGGTGGAGCCGTAGATGCCGGAGTTCAGGGTAAGACCCAGTTTTTCATAGGCTTCCGTATATTCTTTGGCTTGCAGCACGAGGAACACAAGGCCAAGCAAAACAGTAATTCCTAACCACAGGGTCAGCTGCTTGCGGTTTTTGTTCTTGAGCGCAACATGGGCAATGTGCACGGTCACACTGGAGCTGAGCAGCAGGATGGTGTTCCACAATGGCAAGTAGTGGAGAGCCTCACCAAAACCGCGCCACGCCATTGATTCTTCCGGGTTCACAAAAGTTTTAGGATCCGGGTTGCTGATGACCGGCCAGGTGCCCTGGAAATCTTGCCACAACAAATGGGCAATACCTTTTTCACCCACGCCCGCCAGCCATTGCACCGAGAAGTTGCGGACATAGAACAGCGCGCCAAAGAAGGCGCAGAAGAACATCACTTCTGAAAAGATGAACCAGTACATGCCAAGCACATAGGAGCGCTTCAACTGCGCACTGGGCAGGCCCTGATGATTTTCACGAATCTGGGTGGCGAACCAGTTGAACAACACGCAGCCCAGAATGAAAAAGCCGCCGAAGGCTAGCCATGCGGAGGCAGCGGCACCTTGATGGGCTTTGATGTCGTTCAGCGTATTGCCAAGACCGAACACCATCAGGAACAGGCCGACGGAGGCAATGAACGGAAACTTAGACTGGTCAGGAACGTAATAAGGTTCGTAACCGGCGGGAGTGCTGTGTTTGTCAGGAGTAGCCATGTTGTTCAGCCTTTTCTATACAACTAATCGTTGGTGTCTTTACGGCTCACCGGTAGCGCTGCCCTAGTTGGCAGTCAGCTTGGGTGTGCCGGCAAAATTTTCTGTTACATCAAACAGCGTGTACGACAGCGTCAGCTTGTGCACGTCAGCAGGCAAGGCCTTGTCGACAAAAAATCGCACGGGCATTTCAATTTCCTGTCCTGCTTCAAGCACTTGCTGGGTAAAACAAAAACATTCGGTCTTGTGCAGCATGCTGGCGCTCAATGACGGCGTCACGCTGGGCACTGCTTGCCCTATCATTCGCTCTTTCGAAGTATTCTTCGCATAGAACTTCACTTCATTCAGCGCGCCTGGATGGATTTCAATCTCGTTCTGCATCGGATGAAACACCCAGCTCATGTTGCTGTTGTTGGTTGCGGTGAATTGCATGGTAACAATTCTTGCCAGATCTATATCAGCCGCAGTTGCTTCATAAGCCACTCTGCCACCGGTCTTGCCATTCAGCCCGGTTACTTTACAAAACACGTCGTAAATCGGTACCAACGCAAAGCCGAAACCGAACATCGCCACCACTGCCAGCACCAGCTTGGCAATCAACTTGCCATTGCCGGTGCTGTCATTGTGAGCGAGTGGCGTCGACATCCATCTGCCCTTATTTGATTGGCGGCGGCGTGGTGAAGGTGTGGTACGGGGCCGGTGAGGGCACTGTCCACTCAAGACCTTCGGCACCTTCCCATACTTGCGCCGTTGCTTTCTTGCCGCCTTTGACAGTTTTGATCACGATGAACAGGAACAGCAGCTGGCTGAATCCGAAAAAGAACGCGCCCACACTGGAGATCATGTTGAAGTCGGCAAATTGCAGTGCGTAATCAGGAACGCGACGTGGCATACCGGCCAAGCCCAGGAAGTGCTGCGGGAAGAACAGGATGTTGATGCCTATGAAAGACAACCAGAAATGCAGCTTGCCCAAGGTTTCGTCATACATGTTGCCGGTCCACTTCGGCAGCCAGTAATAAGTCGCTGCCATGATGGAGAAGATCGCGCCCGGTACCAATACGTAATGGAAGTGCGCTACTACGAAGTAGGTGTCCTGGTATTGGAAGTCGGCCGGCGCAATGGCCAGCATCAGGCCAGTGAAGCCGCCACAGGTGAACAACACCACGAACGCAATCGAGAACAGCATCGGGGTTTCAAACGAGATTGAACCTTTGAACATCGTGGTGATCCAGTTGAACACTTTCACACCGGTTGGCACTGCGATCAGCATCGTGGAATACATGAAGAACAGTTCGCCAGCCAGCGGCATGCCGGTGGTGAACATGTGATGCGCCCACACGATGAAAGACAGGAACGCGATGGAAGAAGTCGCGTACACCATCGAGTCGTAGCCAAACAATCTTTTGCGCGAGAAGGTAGGAATGATTTCTGACACCACACCGAAAGCCGGCAGAATCATGATGTAAACCTCGGGATGACCGAAGAACCAGAACACGTGCTGGAACAACACCGGGTCACCGCCACCGGCCGCATTGAAGAAGCTGGTGCCGAAGTGGATGTCGAACAACATCATGGTCACAACGCCAGCCAGTACCGGCAT
>CANCGR010000319.1 GCA_947377625.1 Gammaproteobacteria bacterium
GATCATGCGGGTAAGGCCGGCCTGGGGCCAGGGTCGGTTGTCAGTCATTGGTCTTAGCTCCTGTGGTCTTCAACTTGTCTTGCATAGCGGCGCGCGATCCACGCACACACCATCAACTGCACCTGATGGAAAATCATGATCGGCAGCAGGATGAGGCCAAGGTCGGGCCCGGCAAACAACACACGCGCCATCGGCACACCCTGCACCAGTGATTTCTTGGTGCCACAAAATACGATCACGGTTTCGTCGTCGCGACTGAAACCCAACTTGCGCGCCACTGTGCAGGTAAACAGCAGCGCCAACGCCAGCATCAAACAGCACAGCGCGAACAGCACCAGGAAATCCGGCAAGGGCAAACGATGCCAGATGCCTTCGATCACCGCGCCGGAAAACGCGCTGTAAACCGCGATCAGAATGGTAGCCCGGTCGGTAATGGAAATCGTTGATTTATATCTATGCACGAAGTCGCCGATCCATGGCCGCAGCAGGTGGCCGGCGATGAACGGCAGCAGAATCTGCAGCGCAACTTTGCCAATGCCAGACACCGGCACCTCGCCACCCTGGGCACCGGAAAGCAGGCTGACCAGAACGGGTGTTAACAGTACTCCCAGCACCTGCGATGCCGAAGCCGAGGCCACCGCCGCCGGCACATTGCCTTTGGCCAGCGACACAAAGGCGATCGACGACTGCACTGTGGATGGCAGCGCGCCCATATACAGAATGCCGGTCCACAGTGCTGGCGACAGGAAGCCGCCAAACACTTTCGACAGCGACAGCCCCAAGAGCGGGAACATCACAAAGGTGCAGGCCAGGATCACCACATGCAAACGCCAATGCGTCAAACCTGCAATGACTGAACTGCGCGCCAGCTTGGCGCCATGAAAGAAGAACAGCAGCACCACCGTAATGTTCGACAGCCAGTCAACCACCACGGCGGCAGCGCCGCTGGCAGGCAAAAATGTAGCCAGCGCCAGCGACGACAACAACGCCAGCATAAACGGGTCAGGCAGGAAATTTTTCAGCACAACAAATACCTTGCATATGAAGAGGGCAAGATACTAATGGGCGGCGGGGGTTACAAGGGCGAAACGGCAGCAAACTACTCGGCCCAATTCTCGAGCTTCAGCCCTTTGATGCGTTTGAACTCACGCAGGTTGTTGGTGACCAGAACACACTCTTCAGCCAGCGCATGACAGGCAATCCACAGATCATTACCACCAATCGGAGTGCCCGCCTCCTTCAAACGGTTACCCTGACTCGCGTAGTGCTCGCATAAAGCCTGGCTGCTGTTGTGCAACACCGGAATCTGGCGAATCAACACACCCAACTGCCGCATGACTTCCACCTGCCGCGTGCTGCGCATGGCGCCTTTCAATAATTCGGCATAGGTGACAAATGACATGTAGAGGCTGTCGGCTTCCCGCAAACGATTCACCCGCTTGGCTACTGCGGGCGGACGGTTCTTGATCAAGTAGATCAGGATGTTGGTGTCCAGCATGTAATTCACAGCGAATCTCTTTCCTGGGGTTGCGGTTGTTCACGATGGGCGGCTTCCAGCAAGTCGGCAAAACCAGGGTCGAAACCTGCCAGTGCCTGCAACAGCGCGTCCCCGCGTTTTTCCGGCAAAGGATGGATCACCAGATCGCCATCACCATTACGGCTTATCTCCACAC
This sequence comes from Gammaproteobacteria bacterium, assembly GCA_947377625.1. GTDB lineage: Bacteria > Pseudomonadota > Gammaproteobacteria > Pseudomonadales > Pseudohongiellaceae > CAILUG01. The sequence continues at coordinate 1,674 of CANCGR010000319.1, forward strand.
TGTTGCTATTGAGGCGGAACTCCTGGGGAATCCGCACCGCCTGGCTGTTGCCGTTCATAAAGACCCTGCTCGTCAATGGTGTGGTCATGGCACCCTCCACGTGTGTACACATATGTGTGTATTTTAGAAGGGAAGACAAATTTGCACAAGACCGATGGTTGTGGTCCCAGTTAAGTACACTCAGAGAACTTCTGCCAATTTAATTGCCGGGCGATCTAATCAGACCGGTTTGAATACCGTGAGCCAATAAACCACCAGCGAGCCTTCAACCGGATACAGGCCCGGCGACAAAGCAGCGGTAATTCAGCGGCGCTCTGCCAAGCATCCTGGCAAAGTCGCTGTTGTCACCGCTATTGCCTGCCATAAGCATGGTCAAAGTATCGGTGCACAGTGGACTGAAGGGCACGAGGTCGCCCACTTTGGCACCGAGCGTGATCAGCATGCCGGGCACCGCCAAATGCCAAGCTCTGCCGCGGCCTGACTGCTCACGATAACTGTCGAGCATGCCTCGCATGGTTGTCGCTTCTGCACCAGTGGCATTCACGGATTGGTTGAGTGCGTTGTCATCACCCAGCCAACGGCGGACTGCTTCGACCACATCGTCTATATGGACGGGTTGCAGCTGCTGGATGCCTCCCATCGGCAACGCATGCAATGGCAAGGCCGCCAACAAACGAAACATACGCGCGCTGGCGCCGTCTTCGCCGTAAATCAGTGATGGCCGCAAATTCAGCCAGCGCAGAGTTGATGGCAAAGCAAACAGCACGGCCTCTGCTTCGCGACGCCGCTGGAAATACGGTGTCATCAGCGAGCTTTCCACACCCAGCGCCGAGATGTTGACGATGCGTTTGACTCCGGCCTGTTCACAAGCCTTGAACAGTGCACAGGGCGCTTCCGCCAGAATCTTCTGCATCGGCAGCGCTTTGGAATCACGCAGGATGCCAACGGCGTTGATCACCACGTCGATGTCCTGCAGTTTCGGCAACCACTGTTCGACGCTCAGGTCATGCAGAAAATCAATGGCAACATCATCTGAGCGATGCAGGCGCCGGATACCACGCACACAGTGGTGGCCCGCTGCACGCAGCCCGGCCACAAGATGTCTGCCAACAAAACCACTGGCACCACAAATGAGTATGTTCATTGCCTTGCTCCCTTGATAACTATTTATTCAGAAATTTCTGTTGCAAGAGAAAGTTTTGGGCAAAAAAACGCCCGTCCCTATCCTGACCGAATTAACGACTGGATCTTTGCCCCCAGTTTCATCACCTTCATCAAAGTGCTCGGCTCCAATCGCAGCATCTCATCCCCCCAAGCCGACAACGACTCCATTAAACCCAGCGTGTCCTGAATGCGTTGACGAGTCGCTTTGTCTTCCTTGTTGATGTCGCCACTGTCGAGGCAATCGCGCAGCACGCCGATGGTGGGATCAAACTCACGTTCCTTGCGCTGCGCTACTACGACCCGGAACAACTCCCACACATCCGTGGAGGTATCGAAGTGATCACGACGGTCACCCATCACATGCACGATCTTGATCAGCTTCCAGTTCTGCAGCTCCTTCAAACTATTGCTGACGTTGGAACGCGCCACGCCAAGCGTGTCGGCAATTTCATCAGCGGGCAGCGGCTTGCCGGCCAAATACAGCAGTGCATGGATCTGCGAGACAGTGCGATTAACGCCCCATTTGGAGCCCATTTCGCCCCAGTGCAGGATAAAGCGTTCGGATACGGGATTCAGTTTCATGGGGCTCATGCTAGTTACGTCTGTTATTTCTGTCAATACAGAAATTAGATAAATTTGTTTGCTGCGGAAACGTCGTCTACCGGTGATGACTTGGCTCACGCTGGAAGTTCGGTCATTTCTACTCCGCCCGTTAGTACGCCGCTCAGGCTATAATCACGCCCTTATTTTTTAGCTACGACAGTTGTACCCATGGAAAAGACTTACGACCCAAACGCCATCGAAACCAAGCATTACCAACGCTGGGAAAAACAAGGCTATTTCACGCCGCAAGGCGAAGGCGCGCCCTACAGCATCATGATCCCGCCACCCAACGTGACGGGCAGCTTGCACATGGGCCATGGTTTCAATAACGCGATTATGGATGCGTTGATCCGCTTCCATCGCATGCAGGGCCAGCCTGCACTGTGGCAGGCCGGGACTGATCATGCAGGTATAGCTACGCAGATGGTGGTTGAGCGTCAGTTGCAGGCCAAGGGCCAGAATCGCAAAGAACTGGGACGCGACGAATTTTTGAAACGTGTGTGGGAGTGGAAAGAAGAGTCTGGCAACACCATCACCGGGCAGTTGCGCCGTTTGGGTTCGTCGCTCGACTGGTCACGCGAACGCTTTACGATGGACCCCGGTTTTTCCAAAGCTGTTGAAGAGGTCTTTATTCGTCTCTACGACGAGGGCCTGATTTATCGCGGCAATCGCTTGGTGAACTGGGACTGCAAACTGCTCACCGCCATTTCCGATCTGGAAGTGAATTCGGAAGAAGAGCTCGGCAGCTTCTGGTATTTCCGTTATCCGCTTTGCAATGGTGCCACTACGCAAGACGGTCTTAACTACATCACCATTGCGACCACGCGCCCGGAAACCTTGCTCGGCGATACTGCTGTTGCTGTAAACCCCGATGACGAGCGTTTCAAGCATTTGATCGGTCAGCAAGTAGAGCTGCCGCTGTGCGGCCGCACGAT
>CANCGR010000320.1 GCA_947377625.1 Gammaproteobacteria bacterium
AACCTGGCATCCTATGTACAGACAGCTACCCAGGAAGTTTTCAAGGCGGTGACTTCACGTTATACAGCGCCTGACTTGATCAGCCAGCGTGCCAAAGTATCTACCGACATCAGTGCTGCTTTACGGCAGAAGCTGGAATTGTACGGCGCTAATGTCATCAACATCGACATGCGTAACTTCTCGTTTTCCGAGACTTACATGTCAGCCATTAACCAGAAGGTCACGCAGGAGCAGTTGCGGCTGGTAGCAGAAAACCAGTTGAAAACAGTTGAAGCCGAGCAGAAGCAAAAAGTCGCCATCGCCGAAGCTGAAGCCTCTGCTGCACGCGCCAAAGCCGATGGTGAGTCCTACGCCAACCTGAAAATCGCTACAGCACAGGCCGAGGCGCTGAAGATCCAGAACGTAGCATTGTCACAAAACAAGGACGTGCTGGAATTGCGCAGAATTGAAGTGGAGAAAGTCAAAGCCGAACGCTGGGACGGCAAGCTGCCACAAAATATTTATGCCGGCGCGCCGATTCCTTATTTTGATGTAGGCAAGCCCGCCAAGAATTAGTAACAAGGCAAAGAGCAGCCAGCACCATACTTCACCTCAAGCCCGCATCACTATCCTGCCCCATCGTGTTGTTAATCACTGCGATGGGGCAATTTTCTCAACCACCTGCGGCACGACATTCCAACCACCAATGCCCACCTTGATTGGCTGCGCTTGCGGATAACCGATGGTGACCTCGCGGGTTTCACCGGGCAGCAACAGCACATAGTTATCTGAATAATAGGCTGGCAACACGCGCTCACCCACTGCATTCAATAGCGTAAGCTTGGTCGCCAATGCCGGCACTGTCCCTGGGTTGTGCAGCTTCACTGCGGCCAACGCTTCGCTGCCAATACTTGTGGTAGTCACTGTTACTTCCAATACTTGGGCAGCCAATTGAGTGAAGCGCTGACCATCGGCATCCTCCAGCGTTGGCCAATAATGGTTCTCAGACAGCACCGCTCCATCACTATTTTTCAGGATCAGCTTCACCAGCACTGCTCGCTCAGCTTGCAGCGCTGCGTCAAGGCCCAGCACAGGGCCCTTGCTCACTGCATTGCCGGCTGCATCAATGATGGCGCTCATCCCGCCTAAACGACGGCCATCCAGTGCATAAATATCTGCCTGCAAGCTGGCCTTGCTGATCAGGGCTTGGGTGTTATTGATTACGGCCAGCTGCTTGTCGCTGGCATTGAGCTGCACATGCACGCTCTCTGCTGCATGTTGCACACCATAGAAGGCCGCATGCGTATCGTAATCGTGGCTGAGCATCTGCCACATGCTGCTGGGCCACGCCGGTTGCGTCATCCACAACAGGCGGCCGCTGTTCTTCTCCCACAGCCCGGCATTGAAGCCTTCGAAAATTGCCCGATAAGCTTCATAGTTCATCAGCTGTGCCTTGCGTTCGAAATCCTCCAGACTCTTCGGCTCGCCAAAGCGCGTTGCAAGCGCCGTCGTAAAACTTTTGGTACTGCCGTTACCGTCCTGCAGCCAGTCGTGATAGGCCCAGTTATCATTCGGTGGCCACCAATCCTGTTGTGGCACTGACGACTTGAAGGATTCCAGCGTTGGAAACGAAGGCACGCCAACTTCCATCGAGAAGCCATCACCCCAGTAGTTGTAATAGAAGCTTTCCGGCTGATATGCATAAGGCCCGCCGAGCGAGAGATTGATCACCAGTGACGCGGGAATGTAATGACGCGTGCCATCCAGTTCATTGATCAGTTGCATAAGACCATCGTTCAAACCCGGCTGCGGCACACCTTCGTTGCGACCTACCCACAAGGCGATAGACGGATGATTGCGGAAACGCCTGATGACATCGGCGGCATTGGCGAGGAACAACTGGGCATCCAGTGGTTCCAGCTGAAAGTTCTGCGTGGACGCCCAGAAATCGTTGACGATCAACATGCCGTATTCATCAGCCAATTGGTAAAACGCTTCTTCTGTGTTCTGGCCCATCCAGTTGCGAATCATGTTGAGGTGGGCATCGCGGTGCAGCCGGAAATACGGTTCCAGGCGCGCTTTGCTGACGCGCTTGCGCCAATCATCCATGCCCCAGTTGCCGCCACGCGCGGCAATGCGCACACCGTTCACTTTCACAATCAGGCTGTGCTTGATGCGCTGATCACTCACAGGCGTGATTGCCGGTGTGTGATCCATGCCGGGAAAGAATGAAGGTGCCCACAACCCAAAACCGGGAGTGAGTTTTCGCAAACCGAATTCGCTGACATTAATCAGCTGCTGCCCGAGTGCACGCGCTTTGGTGAGATCAGCTTCCACGCGTTGCACACGGCCTTCGTCATCCATCACCGACAGTTCATAGGTAAGTTCGCGGATGCCGAAGCGGGTCGTTGCAACATCGGATACCTGGCTGCCTTCGCGCGCAGTGAGCGTGAGCGAGTGCAACGCAGGTTCGCCATAACCATTGGGCCACCACAGTTTCGGGTTGATTACATGCAGAGCCGGGAAGTCAGATGCTTTCAACACTACTGTGTTAAGACCTGGCGCTGCATTCACGGTTTTTTCTATTTGCACCGAATCGAATTCGGCAATGAGCGTGAGCTGGCGATTTTGCGTAGTGCGATTGTTAAACGGCACGGTGATTTCAATGTCAGCTGCAGTGCCATCGTGCATGGGCAGTGAAGTCACCACTTGCAAATCGCCCAGAGCGATTGTGCCACTGGCCACCAGCTCAACGTTCTGCCACAAGCCAATGTTGCGATCACGCACCGCCGCAATCCAATCCCAGCCTTCACTTGCGATAAACGTGGGGCCATCTAGCGCCAACATGCCGCCGTTGTTGCCCGCGCCTGCGCTCATCGATTGCTCATGCGCAATACCAGGATGCGGCGGCGGTGCGATCTTCACGGCAATCGCATTGCGCTCACCCGGCCGCAGCAACGCGCTCACAGCGAATTGACCGCGCACAAAGGCGCCCTTGATGTCTCCCGCCCGCACACCGTTCACCCAAACTTCTGCGGCGTAATTGATGCCGTTGAAGTTGAGTGTGAGTTGTTGGTTAGCCAACTCACGCGGCAACACAAATTCTGTGCGATACCACCACGCCTGTTTGTTGAGAGTTTCCGGAATGGCCATGTTGTTAAGGCCAAAGTCAGGATCTGGATAAACGCCGCGATCAACCAACGTGGTCAACACTGTGCCCGGCACCGTTGCGGCATACCAGCTCTTCGCATCAAAGCCTGCCAGCGCAATGGTCTGGGCATCGACACTGACCTTGTCAGCTGCTTGCAGTTGCCAGCCATTCACTTGCCAGTGATTGCTGCCCAACACTTGCAGCGCAGGCACTTGCGACAGCGGTTTGGAGGTGGGAGCAGAGAATGGCGCCGTGGTTTTCGGCAAAGTCCACGCATCTTGTGGCGTTGCCTGCCCCACCATCTGTCGGGTCTGCACGCCCCAGGTGGGGCTCGCCTCATCAAAATTCAGTAAAGCAAAATCCGGTTTGCTGGCAGCGGTATTGACCAATTCTTGCGGCGATAACGCGCGGCCCCACACTAGCAAATCGGCTACTTTGCCACCGAAGCGTGCTTCGTTGGCAGCGTAAGCATTGCGCGGCGCGATCTGCAGCAAGGCCCGCACTTCCGGCAACTGCATAGCGCTGCTCACTTGTGCGTTGCCATCAAGGTAGAGCGTTACCAGCTTGCCGTCGTAGCGCACGACAACGTGGTGCCAATTGCGATCAAGCCGCGCTGCACTGACAACACGCGCATCAGCACCACTCCAGAACGCCAACTTGCCATCCAGCAAGCCGACAAACACCCCCGGCCCTTTGGCCGCTTGTCGCGGCCCACCCGGCCCAAAGCCTGGCACGCCAAAGCGCACCTGCCCCAAGCCCACGATCAACTGCTGACCGCCAATATCTGCATTCGGCTGCACCCATGCCGCCAAGGTAAAGGCTGAATTTGCCGGAATTACCGCGTTTTCCGGTAGCCCGGCGAAGGGCTTCTCTTCACCCCAGCCGCCTTGCGCCACATTGACATGCCAAGGCCCGAAACTGCCGCCGCTGAATTGCTGGGCCTGCGCTGCCAGCACCATGAAAAAATTCACTGCCAGCGCACGCAATAGTTTATGCAACATAACAATCCTTATTTGAATGCTACCTGCAGCAGTCGAGCAGCGGGCAACTCGCGTGAACGCCTATTTCTTGTTTGACCGGAACGAGCGGTCATCGCAGTTATAGGGCTCATAAGGAAGATTGGATACAAAGTGACGATTGCGCCCCTTGTACACGCCAGTGAAATACAGCGAATCCACCGCTTCGTATTCGCGCACCAGCGCGCCATTTTCTGTGTCCAGGCTGAAGCGCTCGGTTACCACCAT
>CANCGR010000321.1 GCA_947377625.1 Gammaproteobacteria bacterium
TTGTTGTCAGACGGCGGCATCCACAGCCACGAAGACCAGATCATGGCCATGCTGGAACTGGCGGCACGCAAGGGCTGCAAGCAGATTTACCTGCATGCGATGCTCGACGGTCGCGATACTCCCCCACGCAATGCCGAAAGCACCTTGCGCCGTTTTTCACAGTGGTTTGCCGACAAGCAGTGCGGGCGCATTGCCTCGGTGGGAGGACGCTTCTTCGGCATGGATCGCGACAAACGCTGGGATCGGGTGGAAAAAGCTTTCAATGCCATCTGCCATGGCCAAGCGACTGCGCACTATCCTGACGCTCTAACAGCACTCAAAGCCGCCTATGGACGCGGCGAGAATGATGAATTCGTGCAACCTGCGGTCTTGTGCGCGGGCAATGAACAGCCCATTGCCATGCAAGACAACGACGCCATTGTGTTTATGAACTTTCGCGCCGACCGTGCTCGTCAGTTGGCCGCCGCTTTTATCAAACCTGACTTCAGCGGCTTTGATCGCGGTGTACTGCCACATTTGGCCTGCTTCGTTTCACTGACTGAATACTCCACCGATTTACCGACAACCGTTGCATTCGATCCGGAAAACCTCAGCAACAGTTTTGGTGAATACCTTTCCCACCTCGGGCGCACACAGCTGCGCATTGCCGAAACGGAAAAATATGCGCACGTGACGTTCTTTTTCAGCGGCGGCCGCGAGCAGGAATATCCGGGCGAGAGCCGCATTCTCATCCCCTCACCCAAGGTGGAAACCTACGATCTGCAACCGGAAATGAGCGCTTTTGAGGTCGCCGATAAACTGGTGTCAGCGATTACCAATCGCGAATACGACGCCATCATCTGCAATTTCGCCAATGGCGACATGGTCGGGCACACCGGCTCGCTGCCAGCTGCAATCAAAGCGGTGGAAGCACTGGATGTCTGTCTCGGCAAGATTACCGAAGCCCTGTTGTCAGTAGGTGGCCAGTGCTTGATTACCGCTGACCATGGCAACGTCGAGCAGATGCTCGATGAAACTACCGGGCAAGCCATGACCCAACATACTAACGGCCCCGTGCCCTTGGTCTATGTTGGCCCACGCCACATTACCTTGCGCAGCGATGGCGCGCTGTGTGACGTTGCGCCCAGCCTGCTCACGCTGATGGACTTGCCCCAGCCGCAGGAAATGCTCGGTCATTCCCTGGTGCAAGCCCTCTGATGCGACACTTGCATTTCCTGCTGCTCGGATGTCTTTGCTTGCCAGCCCTGCTGCTGGCGGCATCCAAGCCACCGAGCAAGGAGGAACTGACGCAGATCGAACAGACCATCGGCAAAGTGCAGAAGGAAATATCCTCGCTCAATCACCAGCGCAGCAGCCTCAACACCGAAGTACTCAGCAACGAACGCGACATCAACCAGCTGCAAGGCTCTCTGGACAAACTCGGTGACGAGATTGGCGGGGAACGCCTTAAACTTTCCCAATTAAAAAGCGAATCCGTTTCCTTGCAACAACGACGCAAGAGCCAACAGGAACTGCTGGCAAGCTATCTGCGCAGCGCCTGGATCAACGGCAAACAGGAATACATCAAGCTGCTGCTCAATCAACAGAACCCCGCCGATACCGCGCGCATGTCGCGCTACTACCAGTACTTCAGCGCTGCCAGAACCAAAACTATCAGCTCGTATACTCAGCTGCTTGACGAGATCAGCACTACTGAAACCGCCATCACCGCTACTACTGACGAGTTGGCACAGCGGCAAGAGGAGCTGAAGAGCCAGCGCGTCAATCTCGCTGACAAACAAGCCAAACGCCAAACCTTGCTCGCCAATCTGGATACCGATCTTAATGACCGCAGCAAAAAACTGAATTCACTTGAACAGCAACGTGTCGAAATTCAACTATTGATGGAAGAATTGCGCAAACGATCAAAAGAAAGTCTCAGCAAAACCGAGCCCTTTGCCGGGCGCAAAGGCCACATGCCTTGGCCGGCAGATGGCAAACTTTTGCACAGCTTCGGTTCCCGCTACGAGCTCGGCGATCTGACCTATGAAGGGGTTGATCTGGCCACCAACGGGGCTGCCGATATCAAAGCCATACATCATGGTCGCGTGGTATTTGCCGACTGGTTTGGCACCTCAGGGCTGCTATTGATAATTGACCATGGCGATGGTTACATGAGTTTATATGCCCATAATGCGCAGCTGCACCAGAAACTGGGCACCTGGGTTCAACGTGGCGATGTTATCGCCTCCGCTGGCAATACCGGCGGCCAGCGCCAGACCGGGCTCTACTTTGAAATACGCCACGAAGGCAAAGCTGAAAATCCGGTCTTGTGGTGCATGCCCCGTAATTGAATTTTTCAGGTGACAACCTGAACCCTCTGATCTTTCGAGATTATCTTCATGTCGCAACTTTCAAATTTTTCGCTCCGCCTGATGCCTGTCAGCATAAGAAGCGCATTGGTGGCTTTGGGCGTGCTGCTGGCGCTGCCGGCGTTCGCACAAGACGCCAGCAAAGAGTCCAGCGACGGCAAGCCGCTGCCACTACCAATGGAAGAAGTACGCATTTTTGCGCAAGTGCTGAATCAGGTGCGCGAAGCCTATGTTGAACCGATTGATGACAAGACCCTGTTGGAAAATGCCGTCAAAGGCATGCTGGCCGGCATCGACCCGCATTCTTCTTATCTAGCCAAGAGCGACTATGCCGATCTGCAGGAAACTACCACCGGTGAATTTGGCGGGCTGGGTGTAGAAGTCGGCATAGAGAACGGGCTTATCAGAATAATCTCGCCCATTGATGATTCCCCCGCTTCACGCGCTGGCATTCAAGCTGGCGATCTCATCATCAAACTCGATGACACACCCACGCAGGAAGTGACGCTCGGCGACACTTCAGAATTGCTGCGCGGCGCGCCCGGCACCACGATCCGTCTCACTATTGTGCGCCAAGGCGTTAGCGAACCGTTTGAAGTCAAAATCACTCGTGAAATCATCAAAGCCCGCAGCATCCGCTCACGCGAACTCGAACCTGGTTTCGGCTATGCACGCATTGCACAGTTCTCTGCCAACACCGGCACTGAAATGGTGGAAGCGCTCAACAAGCTGCAAGGCGAAAACAACAAACTCAAAGGCATGGTGATGGATTTGCGCAACAACCCAGGCGGCGTACTGCAAGCGGCGGTCGGCGTGGTGGATGCATTCATTACCAACGGCCTCATCGTTTACACCAAAGGCCGCCTCGCCAATTCCAACCTGCGTTTTGAAGCGACGCCCGATGATCCCAGCCACGGCATTCCGTTGGTGGTGTTGATTAATGGTGGCTCAGCGTCAGCATCAGAGATCGTCGCGGGTGCGCTGCAGGATCACAAGCGCGCCATCATCATGGGTACGCGCAGCTTCGGCAAAGGCTCGGTGCAAACCGTGTTGCCGCTGACCAATGATCGCGCCATCAAGCTCACTACTTCTCTGTATTTCACACCCAACGGTCGCTCAATCCAGGCCGAAGGCATCACGCCTGACATCGTGGTCGATCGTGGTCAGGTCACCAAAATTGCCGACAGTGTTGCGGCCTATCGCGAAGCAGATCTGACCAAGCATCTTGCCAACGGCAATGAGAGCAAACCCGAGGAAAGAAAAGAGGAGAAGAAAGACGACAAGAAAGCAGCGCCACCCGCTGCAAAAACTGCAGCGGCGACTGTTGCGCCCAAAGCCAAAACAACATCTGATGATGTGTTGGTGCCCGATTACCAGCTCAACGAAGCACTCAATTTGCTCAAAGGCCTGGCGCTGATGAAAACTCTGGAGAAGTAAGCGCCGCCAAAGTGCAGCTCAGCGCATTTCGATGCCGCGCTCGCGCATATATTGTTTGGCTTGCGGGATAGTGAATTGGGCAAAGTGGAAAATGCTGGCGGCCAACACTGCGTCAGCCTTGCCAACAAGAATGCCGTCAACCAGATCCTGCAGATTACCCACGCCGCCTGAAGCGATCACTGGCACAGTGACTGCTTCACTGATTGCACGATTCAGCTCGAGATCAAAACCACTTTTGGTGCCATCACGATCCATACTCGTCAGCAGGATTTCACCCGCACCGTAGCTCACCATTTTTCTGGCCCAGGCAATGGCTTCCAATCCGGTTGGATTACGGCCGCCATGAGTGAAAATTTCCCACCGCTTCGGCTCGCCCGGCTTTGATACACACTTGGCGTCAATTGCCACCACGATGCATTGCGAACCAAAACGATCTGACGCTTCACGTACAAATTCCGGATTCAGCACCGCGCTGGTATTGATGCCCACTTTGTCGGCACCGGCATTGAGCATGTTGCGGATGTCCTGCAATTTGCGAATACCACCGCCTACGGTGAGCGGAATGAATACTTGTGACGCGATGGCT
>CANCGR010000322.1 GCA_947377625.1 Gammaproteobacteria bacterium
GGCAGCAATGGGCCGCTCAGCCAATGTTGACGGCCTTGGTCTGGAAACTACCCAAGTCGCTCGGACTCCGTCGGGCCACATTGCCGTAGATACAGGCTTTTGCACCGCCGAGCCCACCATTTACGCCATTGGCGACGTGGTAGGCCATAAGTCCCTGACTCCAGTGGCGCTGGCTGAAGCCATGCTGGTGGTCAAACACCTGTTTGGTAGCGATCCGGTCAGAACCCTGGATTACCAGCGCATCGCAACCGCCGTGTTTGCCCATCCCAATATCGCGACTGTAGGCCTCACCGAAGCGCAGGCGCGCGCCCAGGTGCAAGCAGTTGCCATCTTTGAAACCGAGTTCCGGCCACTGCGCCATACGCTGTCGGGTCGCAATGAGCGTGCGTATATGAAAGTGGTGGTCGATGCCCAGACCGATCAGGTGCTCGGTATGCACATGGTTGGCGAAGACTCGGCCGAGATCATGCAAGGCTTTGCTGCTGCCATGACCTGCGGGCTTACCAAAACCCAGCTGGATGCCACCATCGGCATTCATCCCACGATGGCGGAAGAGCTGGTCACATTGAGAACGCGGAGCCGTTGAGGGGATAAAGATTCCCGTTGACCGCAGCCATATTCCTCTCTACTATTTCCGGTAATCTTTATTACCGGAAATTAATAAATACCCTAGAAATCACTTTAAGTGGTCTGATATATTAATTAAATATCAATTAATTAAAGGTATTACTTAATGTCACCTCGACATGCGCCAATCCCGTTCTTCGACACTCTGGAGTCGATGCAGAACCCATTCAGGCATCGGATAGCTAACGTTGATCACCTGCAGCTGGACTCAGTTCCAGCACATGCCGTCGACGACTACCAGCATGCCAGCGAGTTCCTTTACAGCTACCGTGGCAGTCCCGATACCTTTTCGACCTACCGGCGTGAAATCGAACATTTCCTGCACTGGTGCTGGCTGGTCAGCGACAAGTCACTCAAGGATGTGCGGCGCGAAGACATTGAGGAATATGTCGACTTTGCCAAGAAGCCACCCAAGACCTGGATCGGTACCAAGAACGTGGCTCGCTACATAGAGAACCAGGGCCAGCGCGTGCCCAATCCGGACTGGCGACCTTATGTAGTGGCCACCGAGAATCGCCAGAACGCGCCTTACAACTTGTCGCAAAGCGGCATCCAATCCTTGCTGGCGGTTTTAGGAAGTTTCTTTAACTACTTGATTCAAGAGGAATATCTTGAAGCAAACCCGGTGGCGCAGATACGGCAAAAGAACAAGTTGGTACGCAAAAGTCAGCATGCCCGCCCAATCCGGCGACTGTCGCAACTGCAATGGGATGTGGTGATGGAAACCGCCAAAGAGTTGGCCACCAACGATCCAGCCACCCACGAGCGCACTTTATTCATCATGCAAGCGCTGTTTGGCATGTATTTGCGCATATCAGAGCTGGTGGACACCCCGCGCTGGACGCCGCGCATGGGCGACTTTGAGCGCGATCTCGACGGCAACTGGTGGTTTCGCACGGTCGGCAAGGGCAACAAGGAGCGGGTGGTTTCGGTCAGCGACAGCATGCTGGCGGTTTTGAAGCGTTACCGGGCGTCTCGCAATCTGGCTGGCCTGCCCGCTCCCGGTGAAAGCGCCCCGCTCGTCCACAAGACCCGTGGCGATGGCGGCATATCAAGTACGCGTCAGAGTCGCTCAATCGTGCAACTTTGTTTCGATAAAGCGGTCTTTAAGCTGGAGCAGGAAGGGCAACAGGAAGAAGCCACCCAATTAGGGGCGGCAACCGTGCATTGGTTGCGACATACTGGAATTTCGGAAGATGTGAAAACCAGACCACGGGAACATGTGCGCGACGATGCCGGTCACGGCTCCAGCGCGATAACTGATCGCTACATCGATGTGGAAATGAAGGAACGCCATGCTTCGGCACGTAAGAAAATCATTGATAAAAGCGGTTGAAAAAGGCAATGCAAGTAGTTAGTAAATAAGCTAGTTTATCCGGTCTCGTCAGGCATCACGCATGTCATGGCAGACTGATAAAAGCAGTATCTGAACGTCCGTAAACAGGCCCGTAACAAAGATCAGGATTTGAGGTGGCAGAAATGTTCATTAATGGCAGAACCGCACGCATGTCAGGACTGTGGTTTTCCTTGTTGTTGGTACCAGGCTTATTGCAGGCAGCCCAGCCGGTTGCCATTTTGCCGGCCGAAATTCCGCTCGATGTCAACGCCATCTACCATGCGATGCAGCCCGCTGCCGAGTACGGCAAAACCACCCAGGCCATCATGGAACAGCTGGTACGCAATCATTATTCCCACATCCAGTTCAACGACAGCTTTTCCGGCAAGATGCTGGATGGCTATCTGAAGTCACTCGATGGCAGCCGCATGTATTTCACGCAGGCAGATGTCAATGAGTTCGAGCAATTCCGCACCAAGCTGGATGACCAGCTGAAAAACGGCGATGTCAAAACCGGCTATCTGATGTTCAACCGCTACAACCAACGCATCATTGAGCGCTTGGTCTATTCGGTTAAACGCATCGAACAGGACAAAACTGATTTCGATTTCACTATTGATGAGTCCATTGAACTTGATCGCTCGAAAGCCAGCTGGCCTGCCGACCACGCAGCGCTGGAAGATCTGTGGCGCCGCCAGGTTAAAAGCGCGGTACTGAGCCTCAAGCTCACCGACAAGCCAATTGCCGAAGTGCGTGAACTGCTGGCCAAACGTTACCGTTTTCAGTTGAGTCAGGTGCTGCGCACCAACACGCTGGATGTGTATCAGCGCTACATGGACGCAATGACAATGGCGTTCGATCCGCATACGCAGTATTTCGCGCCGCGCGCCGCTGAGAATTTCAACATGAGCATGCGCTTGTCGCTGGACGGCATTGGCGCAGTGCTCTCTACCGAAGATGAATATACCAAGGTGAACGACATCGTTACCGGCGGCCCGGCCGACAAAAACGGCGAGCTGCACCCGGAAGACCGTATTGTCGGTGTAGCCCAAGGCGACAAACCCTTCGTCGATATCGTCGGCTGGCGGGTTGATGACGTGGTTGATCTGGTGCGCGGCGAAAAAGGTACCGTGGTGCGTCTGAACGTGTTGCCCAAGGGCAGCAAGCTCGATACCAAGGTGATCAGCATTACGCGTGACAAGGTCAAACTGGAAGATTCCTCCGCCAAGAGCGAAATCGTTGACGTGGAATATGGTGGCACCAAGCACAAGATCGGCGTCATCGAATTGCCGACCTTCTATGCCGACTTTGAAGCAATTCAACGGCGCGACCCTGACTACAAAAGCAGCGCACACGATGTACAGCGTTTGCTGGAAAAGCTGAAAGCCGACAACGTGGAAGGTGTAGTGATGGATCTGCGCAACAACGGCGGCGGTGCGCTTTCGGAAGCCAGTGATCTGGTTGGTCTATTTGTAAAACGCGGCCCCACCGTGCAGGTCAAGGATGCCGATGGTGACATCACGCTGCTCGGCAATCAGGATTCCGACACCAGCTGGGATGGCCCGTTGGCGGTATTGGTCAACCGCATGAGTGCGTCCGCGTCTGAAATCTTTGCCGGCGCCATCCAGGACTACCAGCGCGGTTTGATCCTGGGTAGTCAGACCTTTGGCAAGGGCACCGTGCAAGAACTGATTCCGATGGGCGAAGGGCAGATCAAGATCACCCGTTCGAAGTTCTATCGCATTTCCGGCGAAAGCACGCAGCACAAAGGGGTTTCAGCCAATATCACGCTGCCTGATTTGTACGAGGCTTCTGACGACATCGGCGAGAACGCCCTGCCCTCGGCCCTGCCTTGGGACACCATCGAAGCCAGCTTCGGCTACCGCCCCTATGCCGATTTTCGTTTGCTGGTGCCTTCGTTGACCACCAAGCATGATGCGCGCCTGCGTGATGACCCGGAATTTGTCTATATCCGCTCACAAATTGCCGAAGCCAAAAAAGAACAAGCGGCCAACAGCCTGACCTTGAACGAAGCCAAGCTACTGGACGAACGCAAACAACGTGACCTGAAACGTTTGGCTCTGGAAAATCAGCGTCGCAAAGCCAAGGGCCAAACCCCGTTTGCCGACATCAAAGCCATGGAAAATGATGGCAAGGATGACGCAGACGCCAAAACAGCCAGTGCCGGCTCGCTGGAAAATGGTGATGGCAAGAATGCGGCATTAACGGATGGCAATGCATCCAAAAACAAGAAAGGTGCTGACGGCAAAGCCAAACCGAAAGACCCGGATCCGTACCTGATAGAAAGTGGCCGCATTCTGGTCGACTTGGCCGAATTGCAAAGCGGTAAGAAGATTACCGTGGCAGCGCAACGTGCGCCTTGAGCGCGGGGACAGAAATTGAAAGGCAGG